>JAUZOF010000712.1 GCA_030706585.1 Bacteroidota bacterium | reverse complement strand
CGGGAATATCAAAACTTTTCACATGGCTTATTAGAGCGGTTTTATAGCCGAAGGTAAAAGCATCCCTCCCGTTTCCATCTGTGTCCCAGAACACATTATTGAATATGATCTTGGCGCGAAGTGTGTCAATTTCGTCGCATGCATATACGTCTGAGGTCGTTCCGAAATTTCCATTTCCCGTTCGATCGATTATCAGATTGGTTTGTCCATTTACATAAGCGGCAAGTTGAGGAATTCTAAAATACGAAAGTTCAATACGGCTGCCGGTATCGACAAAACCTCCATGACGGAAATTTGTCAGTTGTACATCGTAAGGATTGCTACCGATTGAAATTGCGCCATAATATGTTTTTGCATAATCAGCAGCCAAAATGGATATCTCAGTATTTTTATACCTCACTCCATTTACCCGCAGGTATATTATCTGTTCATTTTTTTCTATTTCAATGCGTTGCACTTTTTCAATATTAAACAAAACGGAACCTACCTGTCCCTGAATGATGGGAAAAACCCTCCCGATACTGTCGATCTTATAACCGTAATCATAACTTCCTGATACAAGGGAGGCCTGATTGGTTCCGAATTTTGCAATTACCGGTCCGTATTCCTGTTCCACTGTCCAGGCAAAGTATCCGTCTCTTCCTTGCAGAGTATCAAGAGTCACTGCCGAAAGCGTGGTGAGCGATCCTTTTTTGAATATATTCGTCTTATAATCAGAAGCTATACTCAATGATGAATTCGAATTCCAATGCAATGTTTTATTGGTAGCCGGAAATGAAGATTGATTGGTAGTTAGTAGCCATTGGCGATTCAATTGGTTTGTCACTCCGGTCGTGGCCGAACTGACAAATCTCAATGAATCGTTATTATCTCCAAACAGAATGTAACTCCCGTTGCAAGGAGTGTTGCCCTGTTGATACCCCATTACCAGCAAGCGGTAACGCGACGAAGGATTGTATGAATTATTGCCATCAAAAGTATCGTAGGTAGTCTGATTGCTATAATACGGAGCTTCTTCGTATGAAGTGGTTGACACTTTCTGATAGAGTCCTATTGCATCTTCGCGGCCAAAACCGGTGATACGATTGTTATAATTTTTACCGCTCCGTTTTTTATTGGTATCATAGTCCCAGATAATTTGTCCATTCGGAGCAATATAAGATTTGTCGAGCGAAATGCCGTATTTGATTGCTAGATAGGTTTCGTATTTATTACATTCCGCTGGTTTTAGCTGATGATTGAAAACCAGAAGCTCTGGAGAATATCCCTTGAAAACATTTTTTTGATAAATACTATCGGGATAGGTCGACGTATTGTTTACGTTTGTGCTATTGTATTTACCCCCGAGGGTTATATCTGCTTGTTGGGTCTCTCCCCAGAGTGAATTGTCGGGCTTATTACTTCTATAATATGAAGCGACCCGTAATGAACGTTCGTGAAATCGGTTTGGGTTTTCTTCCAGCACGTTTGCCCGGGAATTATAAACCAGACTACGAAGGGTATCACTCCCATATACCAGCATGCTTTTACTGGCATCTCCTTCCGCTACCCATTGTTTACTAAATACGATCCCTTCGTTTCGCCGTCCATTGATAGCAAACACAAAATTGTTTTTATCCAGATCTTCTTTGGATCCCCATACACCGATAACAGTGGATTGCGACAAGTTGGACTTGCTGATCAGAATTTCTTTTGTAAGATTTTCGGCCGGTAAATACATCGCCGGATTAAAATTATAGGTGCGCATCGTATCCCGCTTCACCTGATATTCGTCACCATGCCCGGCTCCAAGCGAACTATATTTAAGCATCTTGGCATTATTGCCGGTTACATCTTTCCAGATGTAATATCCATTCAGATTATTTGTTGCCGGCACGGTTTTAAACCATGCAATAGGGAAGGCGTATGTTGTAAAATATGCGGTGGCTTGAGTTCCTCCCGAACTATTTTGCAGTTGATCATTGCTTGTCATTCCGTTTATTCCTGTCAAAGGGTCATTCCCGAAAGAGCCTCCCGGTTGATAAGTTCCATCTGTTGATGATCCGGTGGTGTCCCCTGGTTTAGGATTCGATATGGTTGTGACTGGAATTACCAGACTCGTATTAATCCATGCTCTGAAAGTAGCCGAAGAGGATGCATTATAGGTAAAACCGGGTTTAAGTAT
>JAUZOF010000711.1 GCA_030706585.1 Bacteroidota bacterium | reverse complement strand
CCTCTGCTTCTCGCTTCATTCAAGCTAAGACAGAGGTACTGCTTTGCCATTTCTTTTTGGAAAACAGGACCTTTAATTATAATGTATATGACCAGCGGTTTTATTCTTTATAAGCAAAAATCAAAGGCTTCAATTTTCTTGCGACGAAGGGAAATGCTATCGACGAACAGCCTAAAACCTCCAAGGTTTTCAAAACCTTGGAGGTTTAGTTCTAAAACATCTACCCCCTCACCACACCGGTATATCCTTTTTCAGAAGGCACCAATTCAAAGACATGAGACGGTTTCAGATCCTCCTCATCACGGTGTGAGATGTAGATGATAGCGACCTGCTTCTCTGCTGCGATGGCATTGACCATATCAATAAAAAGGCGGCTGTTTTCTTCATCCAGTTCGATGGTCGGTTCGTCCAGAATCAGGAGCGGCGGATGTTTCACCATCGCGCGGGCTACCATCACCATACGTTGTTGTCCGATGGAAAGCTCCTGAAATGACTTATTTCGGAACGAAGGACCCAGCATCGTAAGCCATTGCTCTGCCATATAAATCTGGTAATCCGTCGGTTCAGCATAAAGACCAATGGAATCATTGAAGCCGGAAATAATCATATTCAGCACCGAATCATTTCGGGTAAAGCGGGTGGTCATATTGGGCGTGTAGTAACCAATCTGTTTGCGGATGTCCCAGATGGTTTCCCCCGTGCCTTTTTTCATCCCGAAGAGCATCATATCTTGTCCGTACCCACGCGGATTATCACCGGTAATCAGCGTGATCAGCGTACTCTTTCCTGCACCGTTAGGTCCTACCAGTTGCCAGAACTCTCCTTTGCGAATGTTCCAGTTTACACGGTCGAGCACCGGCTTATCGAGATAATGCACCGACACGTTGCGCAGTTCTATCAACGGATCGGCTTCGCAATGGCTACCCGTGTAACCTTCCGGCAGACGAAAGCGATGCTCGTATTGGGATGCAGATGCAGTATGCTGCATAAAGTCGGAGTAGCTTTCAGCCTTTGTGATACTATTTCCACCATCCATACTCAGCACAAGTTGCGTGGCCGGCAATATATCGGCTTTGCGGAATACAATCTGAATCAACCGGATACCAGCAGAGAGATTGGTCAGTCTTTCACGGATGGCAACCTGTGTGGCTTTATCTACATTACTATAGACATCGTCCAGCATCAGGTAATCCGGCTTCTGATCAATCAGGTAATTGAGCAGGGCCTTCTTTTGCTGACCGCTCGACATCGACTCCAGGCTATCATTCTCCTCCGTCTGTATGGGAAAACGATCGTGACGGTATTCGTCATCAATCAACTTGTCGATGGTGATGGTAGAGTGCAGCAAGCCGTGCAAGCCGGTCAGGTCAATATGATCAGCCAGAAGGTTTTCCTGCATGATGGCACGGATCAACTGTTTTTTATCGCAAGTATTGGTCAGATATAGGGCAAGTATCATTGTTTCGGATTTTTAGAATGAAGATGTAAGACTTAAGACAACAGACTATGATAGTGCGTTGAAATCGGGTGCAAAGGTAGGGAAATATCAGGGAATGACCTTTTATTTCGTTACTGTGATGGGGAATTGCAGAGTGCTATAACCTTTGTTATAACTCCGCAATTATTACCTTTTACAAGAACAGGCTGTTACCTCTGTTTGTTAATTCGGAATAACCCCAAAAACCTCACTTGTATAGGATAAAGTACTACTGTCATGGGAAAAGAATATGTATATTTTCATGAACCGGAATCAGCGAAACTTTTTATTCACGAAGGCAAAAACTTCTCAATAGACCCGCTGGTTTTGACTGTTATAGGTGTGGATGAGCAAATGATTGAGTATGCTTTTAAATTAAGCGAAAGGATATTGAGCGTTCACGGGAAGTACCAGAGTGAAATAACGCTCTCCTACCTGGAAGAAGAGTACCGGAAAATATTCAGCCTTTGAATAAACTATCGTTTTCAATAATCCTACAAATAACAGAACCGGCTGGATAGAATTCGATTGATCCGGTCGGCTTCCAAAACCTTTTTCCATTCCTGTTGTTTATCTATCTGGTTTTACCATTTAGTCTTCATCACAAACATAAACACTATGAATGCAATCGGATATTTTGAGATTCAATCCTCCAATCCTCAACGGGAAAAGGAGTTTTATGAAAAGGTTTT
>JAUZOF010000710.1 GCA_030706585.1 Bacteroidota bacterium | reverse complement strand
GATGCACCCTCTTACCTTCCGAAAGTGAGGGCAGCTCTTTTTGCTGGTAATTACGATGAAGCAGCAAGAAATATGCGAAAGATGCAGGGAAATAACTGCCAGATGTACCAGCCACTTGGTGATTTGGTAATCCGTCAGAAATTTGATGGTGAACCAGTCAATCTTTATCGGGATCTGGATCTTACACGGGCTGTGGCAACTACCCGTTTCACTGCGAACGGTACCACTTTCACCCGCGAGATCTTTTCATCTGCTCCCGATCAGGTAATTGTGTTACGTCTGACTGCCGACAAAAAAGGGATGCTGAATGTCAGTCTGAATGTTCGCCATGAGCTGAGATATCAAAAGGAGTTTACACCAAAGAATGAAATGGTACTGAGAGGAAAAGCCCGCATTTATTCTGATACCCGCCGGGCTCCACTTCCTCTTATATACGAGGACAGTCTGGGACAAAAGGGGATGCGTTACCAGTTTCGTGCCAAAGTATTGGCGACAGATGGAAAAGTATCGACGGATAGTCTCCTTAATATCACTGGTGCCACCGAGGCAATTGTGTTGGTATCGGGTGCCACCAGTTTTAGTGGCTATGATAAATTTCCGGTATCAGAAGGCAAAGATGAGGAAGCGATAGCTTGCGCTTATCTTGATAAGGCCCTGGATAAATCCTATACTCAGTTATTAACCGCTCACCTGGCCGATTTTCAGCGGTTTTATAATCGGGTTGAACTTTCACTGATAGCTAATCCGGTAAACGATCAGCCAACGGATGTACGTCTGGCAAACTACAAAAAAGGAGCCAATGATCCTTTGCTCGAAATGTTATATTTCAATTTCGGACGTTATCTACTGATCAGTTCCAGCCGTCCGGGTGGACTTCCGGCTAATTTACAGGGTATTTGGAACGGTAATATCCGTCCTTCCTGGGGCAGTAACTTCACTACCAATATTAACCTTCAAATGAACTATTGGCCAGCCGAGATTCTGAATATGGCTGAAATGGCTTCTCCGTTGATTGAGCAGATCAAACGTTATGCTGTAACGGGTAAGGCTGTTGCCAAAAGCTATTACAATTGCAATGGTTGGACCGTACATCACAACTCTGACATCTGGGCCATGGCCAATCCCGTATCGGGTGATCCGAAATATGCCAACTGGGCATTGGGAAGTCCGTGGTTGTGTCAGCATTTGTATGAGCATTATCGCTATTCCGGCGATAAAACGTTCCTGAAAGAAACGGCATACCCACTGATGAAAGGTGCTGCCGATTTTTGTCTCGACTGGATGACAGAATACAAGGGGGAGTTGGTAACAGCTCCATCCACTTCTCCCGAGAACGAGTATTATTTACCCGACGGAAAAAAAACATCGGTAACCATTGCGTCTACCATGGATATGGAAATTATCCGGGATTTGTTTACCAACCTGATTGAAGCGTCGCAGACTCTTGGAGTTGATGCAGACTACCGCAAAATGCTCATCGAAAAGCGGGCTAAGATGCATCCGCTTCAGCTTGGGAAACGAGGGAATCTGCAAGAATGGTACGGTGATTATCAGGATGTGGATTCCCTGCATCGCCATGTTTCGCACCTGTTCGGGTTACATCCGGGACGTGAAATATCCCCGCTTCTCGACATGAAGTTTGCTAATGCATGTCGCAAAACTCTCGAAATTCGTGGTGATGGAGGTACCGGTTGGAGTAAAGCCTGGAAGATTAATTTCTGGGAGCGTCTGCTTGACGGCGACCATGCCTATAAAATGTATCAGGAGTTGCTGAAACAATCCACCCTGAACAATCTTTTTGATTCGCATCCACCCTTCCAGATAGATGGAAACTTTGGGTCGATAGCCGGTATTGCCGAGATGTTTGTTCAAAGCCACTTGGGTGAAATCCAATTGTTACCGGCATTGCCCTCTAAGTGGTCGGATGGTTATGTGAAAGGCTTGCGTGCCCGGGGTGGATTTGAAACTGACATTAAGTGGTCGAAAGGTAACCTGACTTCGGCGGTTATCCGTTCCTCAATTGGCGGAACCTGCGTACTGCGTACTAATGTGCCGGTTGTAGTCAAAGGTGTGAAAACTTTAAGCCGGAAAGTGAAACTCGGACAGACTGTTCAATATGTTTGCCGTTTCGATACCAAAGCGGGAAAGAAATACGAAATATCAGCGAAATGATTTAACTGCCCT
>JAUZOF010000071.1 GCA_030706585.1 Bacteroidota bacterium | reverse complement strand
CAGCCACCTGAATCCTCTGTGAGATTCAAATGGCTGCCTTAGTTTTTCTGGATATGAAATACCCTCTAATGCTTCTTCACCTTCTCAATGCCGTTATCGTTAAGCTGTTTGATAACTCCGTTTCCAAATATTTCCAGTTTGCCAACTGCATTATTATCGATATAAAACTCTTTTTCAGCATAGATTTCAGTCTTGCCGACTGCGCTGTTGTTGATATGCAGCACCTGGGTTATAAAGTTGCCTGCCATAAAAGCTCCCACGCTGGAGTTTTTAATGGTTGCCTGAGGGCAATTGCCGGTCAGCTCTGTTTTTCCTACCGCACTGTTATCCAGATCCAGTTTTTCACTTTGCAGATAAAGAGAAGTGCTGCCTACAGCACTGTTCTTCACCGTAATAGTTTGCGCTTTAATCTTCAAATCGGTAGTTCCCACCGAACTATTATCCAGTCTGAAGGTATTCGCCTTCAAAGTATCCTGCGAAGTGAGCCGTCCAACAGAACTGTTATTGATAACCTCAACTCCTTTTGTGTAAATGTAGATTTTTCCTGCAGTGCGTTTGCCTATATTTACATGCTCTTTCATTTTGAGATTGAGGGCATTTGCGCCACTCTCAACAATGACATATTGCTGGAGGTTATCATCGGTCTCCACGATCACTTTTTCCTCTTTTCCGGGGATAACTACGACATCCAGTACAGTACTGATATCTGTCTTGTTAAAAGACTCAACGCGATATCCGATGCGCGTAACATGACCGGAACCATTAACCTTATTGGAAAAAGCAAACGAGCAAGAGCTTGCCAACGTAGAGACAAGAGCCATTAACAGAAAGTGAATTGAAATGCGTTTCATGATGTTTGAATTTTAAGGAGATGAATATTCATTACTGATATATTAGACGTAAGCATAAGCACATTTGGTTGCAATGAACATACAAAAAATTATCTCGCGAATCTGTTTCTACCCATAAACAGAAAAACATCTGAATTTCAATAACACTTCAGATGTTTTCCTTTATTTGATAGAAAACCAAATTTAAACAGGCTCTTAATAGATCAATATCTTCTTGCTATACAACTGCATATCGCTCCTGAGGTAAACGATATACACCCCGTTAGGCATCGCGCCTGCGTCAATATAACTTTGAGCATTAAAGTTATTATTCTGATCGACCAGTTGCCCCATTGAGTTGTAAAGTCTCATTTGGTATGTATTAACTTTACTCAGACCTATAAAATTGATCGCCCGGTTATAGCTGGTATAAACCGACTGCAGGAAATCTACCGTATCCTCTTTAACCGGAAGGGTCAGGCCAAGATGCACAATCGGGTCAACCCATAAAGACGTATTCATCAGATCACTTCCAAAAGAGGAAACCGGTGTCCATTGCAGGTTGTTTTGCAGAAGGAAAGCCGAATTAAAAAGAGACTTGCGATCCAGCACATTGTAAATCTTGAAGGTATCGGTCGATGAATAATTGACTTTGTAACCTACAAAAAAGCTATAATCGACATCCACCGGATTATCAAAGCGGATGAAATTATCACAGGCAGCCGTGGTGGGTTTATTCACATAATAAAAATTACCGGATGACACGTCATGATTCAGGTAACTCAGCTGTACCGTTTTTGTAACAATGGGTTGGGCATCCGGAGTTTCGTAACCGCTATAGAGATTGACCACCAATTGTCCGTTCATCGTGGACTTCCAGGTCGGAATCACCAGATGTACCCCGTAAATCCTGTTTTTCTTTCCCGTAATGTATCGTTCGGCACACTCTTGGGTGGATAGGCTGTTTTTGCTGAATACCGGTCCTGTTTCAGGTGATTTCAGGTAACTGACCCCCATTTGCTCCGAAATCCCGATGTGCGTCAGGCGGGAGCAACTGTTGGCAGCATACGGGTCTAATCCACCGACCTGTAATACTCCCCGATTCTTCGGATCAAGCCAATGCTTCAGTTGACGAAGCGAATCGCTGTAATAAGTCCAGTTCTTTTGTATGGAATAGTAATAATCATTCGTCGGATCACTACAGGTAGAGCTACCACCGGTCAATCCTCCCAGAAAACGCTTATTGGAATCAAACAATGGCGATCCTGACGAACCGGCTTCTGTAACACCGACTTCCCAGGATGGCACACGCCAGTGTACTCCTGGCTCTGCGATTAACTCGCCATCGGTGTAAGTCGATTGTATCAGATTATCATTCTCTATCGCGACTTTCTTGGTTTTACTCATCGGGTGATGCAGGCTAACGTAAGGTGGTGCTGCCGGTGTACCCGCATTCCAGCCCGCATAATAGGGTCGGTAATAAACGGGAGGTGTATCAACCAGTTTCAGCAGTGCAACATCAAGTTTTTCCTCATACATCAGGAGATTGGCCGATGCCAGACTGTAATCTTCCGGACCAATAACCACATTGGAACAGGAAGGATTCTGATAGTTGAAGAAAATCACAGTATTCTGGGCGCGGATTTGCGACGTCGCTCCGTTTTTAGGATAAAAGCAATGGGCAGCAGAGATCAGGTAGGGCGTACCGTCCTCCTCAGCATTATTGAGCAGACAGCCGGTACAATATTCATTTCCATTAATGATCAGCAATGTAGTAGCCTGTGCAATATCGGAATATTCAGAATAACAGGCAACATCTTTATGGCAGGTAGCAGTTGAGATTAATTGTCCGGGACGGCTTTTCAGCGTCATGCCCCGGTAATCGTGATTGACTTCACCAATGGCAATACGTCCGCTGAAGGCAGCACCTGCCGGTTCCTGGTATTCAACGATAATCTCATCGCCATACACGGGAGCAGTAGGAAGTTTGAAGAATTCACTATTGTTTTGCTCGGTAAAAGCTCCGATTTTGGAAGTCCGGTCACTGTTATAGATGAAAAGTTTTGCGCCTTCCGGAACGTGATAACTGGTAAAGAGCAGGTTGATCGAATAGGCTCCTTTAGAACGGATACCGCATTGCCACACCTTTGTGTCATCGGCCAATGTAAAGCGGACCCCGGCATTATCCGGTCGCAAATCGGTAAAAAACTTCTTCGCGAAACGGGCTGCACCACGCTGTTTAGAGTTGACTGAGTCTTCCCGCAACATCTGCTGAACATCAAATGGCTCCATCTCGGTAAACAAACCGGCATCAGCACTCCGAAGCAAACTTGCAGGCAATGGATCGCCGCCCTGACTCAACTGGGCATAGCCTGTCAGACTACTGAGCAGGAAGATATAGAGCAAAATAAGGTAACGCTTCTTCATAAATGGATATTTCTAACAAACTTACGATTTTTCCCGACACTCTCTCTGACACACCGACAGAAAATGGCTCAACCCTACCCGATAAAGAGTTGCCCTTGAGATATATAACAAAACCGGATTCAGATTGGATGCTGAATCCGGTTTTTTATTTTGCATTTATTCAATCACTCGTACTGAATTTGCTCCATCCGGGCAATTTAGTTTCCGCTACTACCGCCGCTCTTCACATCATCGTTAGAGATACCGCGCTTGGCTTTCTTGACTGAAACATCCATTTTTCCGAAGTTATAGGAGATACCAATACGGGCAGTACGTGTATAGTAATATCCTTCGGAATGCGAAACATAACCATCACCCTTAGAGTTGGATTCATACTTACGTTTTTCCCGGAATGGCTCAGACACAGAGATATTCAGTGAAAGTTTACGCTTCAGGAAATACTGAGAAAGTCCCAGGCTGGTGTAACTGTATCCCGATGATTTTCCCTGCAAATAGATATAAGGCGAAGAGTAACCTCCATTTCCATTAAACGAGGCATTTTTCCACAATGAAACATTAAAACCCAATGAGCCCCGGAATCCAAACCCTTCATTTTTAAGGCTCTGTCCGCTACGGGATTCGTATTTCGAATAAGAAGCCGTTCCATTTCCATAAATACTAAATTTGGAGCCTAAACGATAGGAGATATAGCTGTTCCAGTTGTAATTCTGGTCAAGACCGATATTCTTATAAGTAGTTGTCGTTACTCCCGAGCTATCCATAGTGGAAACCCGCTCAATGGAATTGTTGTTTATGGAAGCATTCAGAGAGGTATTCAGGCTAAACTTGGAGGTAAACATGCTGTAACCCGCCTCGAATGAATGGGATATTTCCGATACCAGATGCGGATTACCGTAAGAGATATAAAGCGGATTGGTATTGTTGACATAGGGATTGAGATACCAGACACCTGGTCGCTGCAAGCGTTGGGTATAAGACAGTTTAACCGTTTTACCCGGTTTGATCTGATAGGAAAGCGTGATATAAGGCACCAGATTAAATAGTCGGTTGGTGAATTTCACGACAGAATCAGAGGTAGAAGTTCCATAATTCCAGGTTCTTTCCAGTCTTAATCCCGATTTAGCGGTAAACTTTTTCAATTTGAAAACATAACCGGCATAGGCACCCACGATATATTGGTCGTAATTCAGGTCATTGCTTTGATCCACTCTCAATGTATCGTTCCGGTATTGATCCGAAGTATTTGAGTTATTCCTGAAAATAGCCTTTAAACCACACTCGATCTGGTGCATTTTAGTAAGTGGATCATAGTAATCAACCTGTAATGTATGCTCCTGCCCCAGATCATCCCGAACTGATTTCTGACTATAAGGTGTATAGTTGAAGCAAGAATCTATCCGGTTTGTATAGTTTGAAGTATTCGGATTCGCATCTATTTTATAGGAAAATGTAAGCGATTTGTCCGGTTTCTTATAAGTTTTCTGATAATCAATGTTCGCAGAAACCGAGCCATAGGTTGATTTTCCGTTCGAAAGGTTTTCATAATAGCGGGTGCGTGCACCATTAATATCATTCATCAATGCAGTAGAGGTATTATCACTATGATTTCCGCCCAGGTGGCCCCAAAACGACATACTGATCAGATTCAGCGAATCGATATCGTAACTGGCTTCACCGGAGAAACCATTCGAATAACCGTTGCTTGTGCCTCTGTAATCATATCTTGAGGTACGAAACTCTGTACTCTTAAGGTTGGTGCTTTCACTAAACCCGTACGATCCCGGCTGTTTATATCCATTTCCATAATAGCGTGCCGAGAATCCGAACTTGTTGATCTTCGTGGTCAGATAAACGCTACCATTCAAGCTTCCGCGGGAATCAAATCCGGTACTCACACTACCGTTATACCCGTTCAGCGTCTTTTTCACAGTGATGATGTTGATGATTCCTCCTACCCCTTCGGCTTCGTATTTCGAAGACGGGTTTGTAATCACCTCGATATCCTTAATCGAACTGGCGGGAAGGCTTTTAATCACATCCTTGAAGTTTTTCGACATCATTGACGAACTTTTGCCATTCACCAGTACCTTGTAATTGGATTGTCCGTTGAGTGTGATATTTTCATCGCCATCCACCGCCAGCAGGGGGACTTTACGCAGCATCTCCAATCCGTTGTTGGTCTTGGAGTCGGGGTCAGCTTCAATGCTGTAGGTGATTTTATCCACATCGACTTTCACCAACGGCTTTTGCGCCTCAATAGTTACAGTCTTCATCACCGTCCCCTCGGCCATATTCACTTTACCCACCTCTGTTTTGGTTTCGGTGACTTCTACAGCCACCTTTGTTTCGGCATACCCCAGTGCTGTGAGGATAAGGGTGTATTTCCGCTTTTCATTGACCGGCACGGTAAACTTACCGGAGACATCACAACTGATCTTTTTGATGGTTTTGGCACTGTCGGTCTGTAGCGTGACCGTGGCATAAGGGATGGTTTTACCGCTGTTTTGTTCCACAGCCTGTCCGGTGATCTGGTACGCCGGAGTCTTGTTTTCCGCGCTAAGGCTTACACAGCCGATCAGCATCAGAAACAACAGAATTCTTTGTTTCATTTTAAATGGTAGTGTGTTAATTGTGTATATTAAACCTTTCTCAAGTAAACTATCTCAATTCATGCGTTCAAAAATGACAACGCTAAATACAAACATCTATTAAAACGTAATTATTTGCGAAATAATACATACGACCTAAAATAAACATCTCCTCTCGCTTCCTGAAAAGTGCGCTTTTTGCACTCCGGAGTGCCGGATTATCACTCATGAGTGCTACGAAGGCACTCCGGAGTGTCAATTTAGCACTTCAGAGTGCTAACTTAGCAGTCGGGAGTGCTGATTCAGCACTTCGGAGTACCCCGATGGCAGTCCAGAGTGCCGGCTTATCACTCCGGAGTGCCAATCCGGCGGTCGGGAGTGCCTTTTTAGCACTCTTGAGTACCACGGAGGCAGTCGGGAGTGCCAAATCAGCACTCCAGAGTGCAATAGAGGCACTTTAGAAGCTTTGCACCAGCTTTCCGTTCCAGTAAAGCTGCTTTACATTTGGCAGACCGATGTAGTACTCCTGCTGGTTGTTTCTCCGGTTAAGAATATATGCCGTTTCGGCCGAAACAAACAGGGTATCTTCGCGTGTGGCCATGTTCTTATAAAAATCCTTCTCCTGCTGGTCTGTATTGATCCGGAAATAATTAATCCCCTGTTCCACCCTGAATTTCGTAAGAATCATACTGTCGGGATTGGTCACGCAAACCACATTGATATATTGGGTCCAGTTATTAAACAGCGCTTTCATATCCTTATCCTGATAGACCTTACGCAATTTATAAATGTGGTATCCCATATTGGAAAAATAGGCAACACCGGCAATGATGGCCAACAGAATCAGTATCTTATTGCTCTTTTTCATTTTCACCTTGATTTAAACTGTTTTGAAACTGATTGTATTTCTCCTCAATCTCTTTAATGGAAATATTCAGGAGAGATAATTTCTTGAAAAACAGGGGTAACTCCTGTTCGCAAAACTCAGTCTTACGCATAGCCAACACACCCGGATAAGCATCTTCCGAAAGAAAATAGCCAATACCGCGTTTGTTAAAAATCACCTCGTTTTGCTGCAACCGCTCGTAGGCACGCATAACGGTATTGGGATTCACCTCCAACTCTACCGCCAGATCACGTACAGAGGGAATCCTATCCCCCGGACTCCAGTCGCGAGCCAGAATCCGCTCACAGACCCAGTCGGCAATCTGGAGGAATATGGGTTGTGTATCGTTGAATCTCATACTTTTACCTGTTTTTCTTTAAATCTCAAATAACATACATAGCCCAGCACAGTTACAAAGCTAAACAACGCAATGGTGTAGATGTGCGGGATGCTGCTGAAGAGTCCGCGGTCAATATCATCCGACATCATATTGGCTTTCAGTGTGAGTCCGCCCAAAAACTCAGTCTTAATGGAGCAATTAGCCGGTTGAAAAATCAGGTATAGTATCAATTCTTCAATATTGCTCAATACCACTGACAATCCAATAAACGACAACAGGGTTTTGATTGTGGCATTTTTCTTGAACAGGAATTGTCCGAAAATCAATACAACCAACGATGAATACATCATTAAAAACTGTTGACCGGCATCGAAAGTCAATTTATTGGTGACAAAGAATGCATACTCCAGAAACGATACAAACTCAATATGAAACAACATCTGGAATGCAATGGCCAATGCAATAAACAGCGTTATATAAAATAGCGCCGGAATAAACACGCTGCTCAACAGCAGGAAGACAAACTTCTCCTGCGAAGTAGCCGGCATCAGCAAAAAGCGTGAACAGTACTTCTTTTCCTTTATCACCGCAAAGCCCAGATGAATGTGATAGAGCAGACAAAACGTAAACCCGATCTTCGATACTACGGCCAATACATTAAAAAGCACCGGCACCACCAGACTATGCTTTCCCGCCGTACTAAACCCAAAAAACATCAATGCCGCAGCCGCCATCATCACGGCAAAGAGTTTACCGCGTTGTTCTTCCCAATAACGCACGAGCAACGCCCATACGCGTTCCCAACTGAATGTATTTGATTCCATAAGAGATTTTGTTAGATGTTATTCGTTCTTTTATTGATATAATCACCGACCAAACTGCTGAACTAATTTCCCATTTTGATAAAAATATTCGACATTAGGAAGGTTTATATTCAGCGTTATATTACCTGAATTGATTTTTTGTATATTGACAAACAGCGTATCCCTCTTACATCTATAGTTTTGATAAAAACAGGCACATAGGTTGTCACTACCCTTCAGGTAATCCTGATAAATATCATTATGTAATGTGTATCCTTTATGGACTTTCACCTCTGCTCCTGTAGCCCAAACCACTTTTACACCGGGAAGACTATTCCGATACACCGTCATCCGTTCAAACTCAGACCTACGTTCATCAAGCTTCACCCTATGATACCACACATTTCCCAATAATGCCGTGATAAACACTCCGGCCAAGACTATTAAGGCTATATTACTCTTCTTCATAATCGTGCATCTTTAAACTTTCAATTGTTTATCTCCGAATTTGAGATAAGCGGCATACATCATTCCGACAAAAAACAGACCTATTAACGGGAAAGAAACATACGGAAAATCAAAAAGCAAACCATTGTCTATATTCATCTTGTAGTCCGAAAAATCCATCTGAAATCCACCAAACGCAGCCCAACTATTCCAATTTTTGTCCACCAGAAAATGACCCAGCCATTCATCCAGTACATTGATTCCAAAATTAAAGGTCAAAATAGAAATTACAACTGAATAAAGTAAGGCTTGTTTCCTAAAAATAAAGCAGCCCAGAAAAACAGAAAAGCAAACAAACAACACAGCAATGATCCTATATTTCAAATAAATCGAACCTTCGTCTGCAAATGTAAGACTCCACGTAACGGACGAATGCAGAAGTAATGTAATTTGTTCGATAATATAAGCCGCACCAATAAGAAACAGACCCGGCAAAATCACCCCCATAACCAAAAGCAACGTGAATTTTTCAATCTTTGTCGCCGGAATCATCATAAACAGTTCCGACTTCTTACCATTCGCCCAGTCTTTGAAAATAACAGACAACTGAAGAATTATACAAAGAGGGAAAAACACCCCAAAAACATAATACCAGTTAGTAACAAGCCACCCCATCAACAGGACTACTATGGTTAAACAAAGGAGATACACAACCTTTTGCTCCGCCCAATAGCGTGCAAACAGCGCACCAAAACGCTTTATATCAAATGATTCTTTCATAGCCTATTCTTTATTTTCAGCAAATCGAAAACCCACTTCGTCATCCTTCATCGGTAAAAAGAACTCAACCTTTCCACATTGCGGACAAGCATAAAGGTCAAACTCCTGCCGGTCAACAAATAATTCGAACAGATTTCCCCAGGCACCAAGCCTTGCCCCTTCGTGAAATTTGTAGTTCCCGGCATATTGCATCGGCACATTACATCGCAGGCAGTTCTGTTTGCGCTGTGAAGGTTGGGAGCCATCCAGTTCCACGATCTTTTCGTCAGGAAAACTATAATTGCAATTCCAGCACAGGTCGAAGTCTTCTTCAACTTCTTCTTTGCAGTTTGGACAGATTTTCATAACACCTCCTGTTTTTCCGCAAATATCCGCTCAATCTCTTTCTTGTTTCCCTCAACCGCATTGAAGAGCATCTCCATATCTACCTTGCTGTATTCACCAGTGGTATTTTCCACCACACCCCAGCGGCCTTTGAGGCCGGACTCTTCGTAGAGCGCTTTTTCATCTTTCACCAGTTCGCGGAAAGAGAGCTTCTCAGTGATTTGATCCAGTGTGCCGTTGAGCAACACGCGGCGGTTATTCATAATCACCACGGCATCAATCAGGTTCTCGAGATCACGCACCTGGTGAGTGGAAATCACGATGCAACGCTGTTCCGTCGCAACGGATGCCATCAGTTTGCGGAATGTACTTTTCGAAGGAATATCCAGCCCGTTGGTCGGTTCGTCCATCAGCAACAGCTGCGTCTGGCAAGCCAGGGCAAAGGAGATAAACGCCTTCTTCTTCTGACCGTGCGACAGTTTTGCCAGGTTTTCATTCTCATCCAGCTCAAACTCATCGAGGCAGCTTTTCAGCAAATCCTCATCAAAGTTGGGATAAAAGACCTTATTCACCCGCACAAAATCCTTCATCTTCATCGAAGGCAGCGCAATCTCATCCGGCACGTAAAAAAGGTTACGCAGGAAGGCCACCTCCCGTTTAGCAGGTGTTAAACCCATTACGGTACATTCGCCCGATTTTGGAAAAAGCAATCCACACATCAGGTTGAGCAGCGTAGTCTTCCCCACCCCGTTTTTACCCAGCAGACCGTAAATATTGCCGGCCTTCAGTTCCAGATTAATCGCTTCAAAAAGAGGCTTCTTACGTGAATAAGCAAACTGCAAATCTTTCAATTGAATCATGGCTATCTGTTTTTAGTGTATTAGCTTATTAGTACACTGCAAATGAAATACATTTTATTAAAACAACCAAACATTCGACCAATTATTTTACACAATTCCCCCAAATCGAATAAAAACAGCTTACACAAGTAAGATTTTGAATAGAGTTTCCCTTAGTGTTGTATATAGGTTTAGTTTGGGTTGACTTTAAGTTTTAATAGACATATGACAGTAGTAACATAGAGATGTAATAGTGATATGATACTCTTTATAAGGACTATTTTATCATTGTATTATCATTGTATCGCCATTGTATTTCTACTATATATACCTAAAGTCAACCTATAACAAACCTATATCCAACCTTATCTAAACCTATAATCACAAAATCGTCCAGGCCCCGGAAGTTGGAATTTGAATTCTCCAAATACCATTAAAAAGGGACAAAACAGAGGTATAGTTTTAACGCCATTTCACCGCTTTGTAACTGATTGACTGCGATTTTCCCGTTTTTTTGTCGTACCTTTGCGCCTTAATTTAAAAAGTGGAGTGATCCACATAATCAGTAGGTATGCAAAAGATTAGAAACATTGCGATTATTGCCCACGTTGACCACGGCAAAACAACATTGGTTGATAAAATGCTGGCAGCTGGCCACCTTTTCAGAGAAAACCAGAACTCAGGAGAACTTATTCTTGACAACAACGACCTTGAACGTGAGCGCGGAATCACTATTCTGTCGAAAAACGTTTCCATCCAATATAAAGATCACAAGATTAATATTATTGATACTCCGGGCCACGCAGACTTCGGTGGCGAAGTGGAACGTGTATTGAACATGGCTGACGGCTGTCTGCTTTTGGTGGACGCTTTTGAAGGCCCGATGCCTCAGACCCGTTTCGTATTGCAAAAAGCATTGCACATCGGCTTAAAACCTATCGTGGTGATCAACAAGGTGGACAAACCAAACTGCCGTCCGGACGAAGTACACGAAATGGTATTTGACCTGATGTTTAACCTCGACGCTACCGAGGAGCAGCTTGACTTCCACACCATCTACGGATCGGCTAAGAATAACTGGATGGGTGCCGACTGGAAAAAAGAGGAAAGCGACATCACCTTCCTGCTTGAATCTATCATCGAACATATTCCTGCTCCCGTATATCGCGAAGGAACGCCTCAGATGCTGATTACTTCACTGGATTACTCAAGCTATGTGGGTCGTATCGCCATCGGTCGTGTACACCGTGGCAACCTGAAAGAAAATCAGGACGTAATGCTTTGTAAAAAAGACGGCTCTTTCGTAAAATCACGCATCAAGGAACTTCATACTTTTGAAGGACTTGGCCGCATGAAAGTATCGGAAGTTAAATGTGGTGACTTGTGTGCATTGGTAGGTATCGAAGGTTTCGAAATCGGCGACTCTATCGCTGACTTCAACGAACCGGAAGCTCTTGACCCGATCGCAATCGACGAACCAACCATGTCTATGGTATTTACCATCAACGACTCTCCTTTCTTCGGTAAAGAGGGCAAAATGGTAACTTCACGCCACATCCACGACCGCCTGATGAAGGAGTTGGACAAAAACCTTGCTCTTCGCGTAGAGAAATCACCGGAAGCTGACTGCTGGACTGTATTCGGTCGCGGTGTACTTCACTTGTCGGTATTGATCGAAACGATGCGTCGCGAAGGCTACGAACTTCAGGTTGGTCAGCCACAGGTAATCATCAAAGAGATCAACGGCAAAAAATGCGAACCTATCGAGCAATTGACCATCAACCTGCCTGAAGAATCGGCAAGTAAGGTGATCGACGTGGTGACTCGCCGCAAAGGTGAGCTCCTGATGATGGAGACTAAAAACGAACGTGTAAACATCGAATTCAACATTCCTTCACGTGGTATCATCGGTCTGCGTAACACTGTGCTGACACTCTCTGCCGGTGAAGCGATCATGGCACACCGTTACCTCGAATACCAACCGTGGAAAGGCGATATCGAGAAACGCCTCAACGGTGCGATCATCTCTATGGATGCCGGTAACGCGTTTGCTTACTCTATCGACAAACTGCAAGACCGCGGTAAATTCTTCATTGATCCGCAGGACGATGTATATGCCGGTCAGGTAGTAGGTGAACACGCTAAAGAAGGTGACCTCGTGGTAAACGTTACCAAATCGAAGAAACTGACCAACATGCGTGCATCGGGTTCTGACGATAAAGTTCGTATCATCCCGGCGATCAAGTTCTCTCTCGAAGAGGCGCTTGAATACATCCGCGAAGATGAATACGTTGAGTTGACTCCAAAGAGCATCCGTCTGCGTAAGATCATACTCGATGAAAACGAGCGTAAACGTATGTCTAAGAAATAATTTGAATTGAACACGAAGGTGCTACGCTGAGTGTTTCCATAAGACAGAAAGGGCGAATCCGGATTGGATT
>JAUZOF010000709.1 GCA_030706585.1 Bacteroidota bacterium | reverse complement strand
TATACAATCCAGACGCATTGTCCGGTTATACTTAGTTGTCTCTGATGTTTTTGCTGCATTTTCTACTCTGAGCGCTACAGTAATATCTGTTATTGCAAAACTTTCAGGATCAATCAGGTTACAATATGGAAACTGATAATTTGAAGCCACCAGTAACTTTGTCGTCTGGGTTCCAGTTGTCTCTTTATTGGTTACGAGCGGTATTTCTGTCGGTGTTGTTTTTCCCGAAGCAATATAAGACAGATAAACGTTTACCTTGCAAGGTCTGGTGTCAGTAATATCAGTTATAATAGTCGGTACGAAAACACAATAAATATTGTATTTGGTGGATAACGTATTCGGTATCGGGAACTTAACAAAGACTTTCGAAATAGAGCTGGTTGTATTAGGCTCCGCTATAAGATATTTATCACCTGAAACATTAAAAGCCGAACCAAGTCCGCTACGCACATAAAGATCACAATTTGATTTGGATCTTCCATACCCTTCATCTTCAGCTTCAATGCGAATGGTTTTATTCCATGACTCTTTTGCTTTAAAATTCAGCGAATTAGTAACAAAAGCCAATCCATTACTTGCTTCATAAGATTGAGTGTTACGGAAAAGGGTATCCGGATTCTGGAAAATGTTACTGTTGGTCGAAATCAAAGAATCTGCGGCTGAAGGATTGCTTATTAATCCTTTGAAGACCAAATCCTGTACGAGAGTCGCTTGTGTACGCTGACGCTGAAGCGCCCCACCATTCTTTTCTACCAGACTGGATTTGTAGTACTCTTTTATCTTTTGGTAGGAACTTGTCCAGGCTTCGATATTAGGCAGAAGTACGGTATAAATACTGTCTTCGTTATTTAATGCCCCCCGCTGGGTAAGGAATTTATTAGTCAGGGTAAATACCGAGTCATACACCATTTTTCCACCTACATAACCGAGTTGTGTACTTGCATCTTTATCAAACTCTAACTTGCTTTGAGAGTATAAATAGGCTTTCAAAGAATCAAGACCGGGTTTCTGGCCAATGGATTCCCATAGATTGCTCAGGTAAGGCACATAACCGTTGATGGTATGTAAGATACCGTTTGTGGTTGCAACATTTGAACTGGTTAAAGATTTGCCACCAAAAGAATAAGCAGAACCTGCCCCTTTGGCGAAAGTAATCAGTTTGTTGTCTAACATTCTCAGCTGAACGGTATCGATTGCGGCTGTCGGGTGAGAAAAACGGGTAATATGATTTTCCACCAGATTACGGATAATAGCCGTATCCGTCAGGGCAAAGCCGGCAAGAGCACTGTTATCAGGAGCCCAGACCGTATAGGTCTGATGCTTGGCTAAAATGGTATCATAACCGCTTATAGCAAGCATCTGAGCGAATTTACTTAAATCCCCTTGAGACTTAATGTATTCAGTCAGATTCAGATCGCTTTTCTCCGTTGACTTGAAGTTATAGTGATCACCCCAGTCGTCTTTACAGGATGATGTAAAGACGATCAATATCAGAGTGATTATAGCTGTCAGATTAAATTTCTTTTTCCTCATGGTACTTTTATTTTTTTCGATCATGATTAATCGGTTTATCAATGAGTATCTTCACTCTCCAATGTTTCCACAGGAACAAACTCCAGGTAGTCAAACATAAACTGTCCCTCCCGTACCGCTTTGACCGTAAAGACGTGCTTTTGGGCTTTATCAAAGGTGTATATTCCCAATATTCTTCGTAATACCGACGGACTGTTACGGGCAATTTGACCTCCATACCATACAGGAGCATAATCCCAATAGGTATCCGGACCTTTCATATATCCACGGTTGCGCATCATTTTGTCATTTTCATATCCGAAAGGATCCTGCGTGTCTGTTCCCGGTCTTACAAATCCGATAAGCGGGTCGCTGGCCAGAATACGTAAGTCGAGTGGAATTCCACAAGGAATGCTATCCCAATATAACTGAGCTGCACCACGACCTCCTGTCGGCTGATAACCGAAACGAACCTCGTAAGTACCGGCTGGGATCGGTGGAGTGACTACGGAGAAATTATACATTCCATTCAGGTAAACCTCATCACCCTGATAATCCAGATATCCGCCAAATGCATTCAGATAACAGAAACGGGTTTCGTCAGAACAAGTCAATCCTTCGATATATTTAAACTTTTTATTATGCGGGAAGACCCAGGATTGCACTTTGCCATTACC
>JAUZOF010000708.1 GCA_030706585.1 Bacteroidota bacterium | reverse complement strand
CCGGATATTTTTTATCTTTCGAAAATCCCGGAGGAGTATAAACCAGTGCTTTACGAACAGCACCCACCGTTTTTGATTTATAGCTAATGGTGTCGATGTTCCCGTGTGGAATATTCGTCTGCACAACATCAAATCCTAACGGAGCCGGAGTTACAGCAGTTTGAGCAAATGCCGTACAGTTAAGTATCAGTGATACAATAAAAAAAGAGGTAAGCTTTTTCATGGAAACAAATAAAATATATTATGTTATAGCTTTGTTTAGATTAAAAAAAACAGTAATGGTTTAATTTCAGATAACACATTAGCAAATTCCAAGTGCATAATTGTTACTTGAACAGCTGCGGCAATGTCGTGGCCAGATATTGTTTGCAATTCATCCACGTATGACCGCCATCAACAATATATGACACTGGTTTCAATCCCTTTTCCTGAAACATCGCAATATTTTTCTTGACACTTTCGAACAGAAAATCTTCAGTCCCCACACTGAGAGTAAAGAGTTTCAATTGTTTGTTCATCTTTCCGGCATCGGGAGCGTAATTGGAAAAATTCTTTCTGAACTCTTCTGTTTCTGGGTAAGGGGCATAAGCGCATACGTAAGCAAATTTGTCTGTATTCGTCAGACCAATATTCAATGTTTGGCCGCCGCCAACCGAAAAACCGGCAATGGCTCTGTTTTGACTATCGGTCAACACCGGATAGTTCGCTTCCACAAAAGGAATTACATCGTTCATTACATCCGGCGTAAAATCGGGCATCGGCTTGGGACGTACATTGCCATACGGCATCACAATAATCATTGGTTTGGCTTTGCCCTGCGCAATCAGATTATCGGCAATAAGGTTGGCTTTCCCCACTTTCGTCCAGGTTTCTTCGGTATCCGAGCCGCCATGAATCAGGTAGAGAACCGGATATTTTGTTTTTCCATTCACATTGAATCCCGGAGGGGTGTAAACCACCAGCGGGCGGGTTGTTCCCAATGTTTTGGAATTGTAGTACCGGTAACTGATTTTTCCATGAGGAACATTCTGTAGAGAATGAATTAAAGGTGTATCGCCGGGAATATTCACCAAACTATATTTGAAACGCTCGTTTGCAAATACGACGGTATTATTCGGATCGGTAACCTGCGTGTCATCCACCCAGAAACAATAGGGGTAAATATCGGGTTTCACCGGATCGACCGTAATACTCCAAACGCCGGAAGCATCCTTTTGCATCGGCAATTTATCCTTGAGAAACTGAGCTTCCAACAAAACTTGTTTTGCATTTTTTGCCGAGAACCGAAAAGTAATGCTGTGATTGGGATGCACTTCGGGTGAAACGACAACAGGATTTCGCTGCGCTTGCGCCGAAAATGCGAGAAACAGGATGGCAACTAATAATTGTATCTTATTCATCGTTGTGCTTATTTAAAAAGTAATGGTGCTGTTGCAGCCAGGTAAGTCTTTACGTTCATCCAGGTATGCCCACCAGTGGTAATGAGATTCTTGAAGTTAATCTTCTTCGATGTGAGATAGTCCATATACTCAACCGTTTGCTTGTACAAGAAGTCCTCATTCCCCACGCTTACCCACAGTAACTTATACATTTTATTCGTCCGTTCGGGATTATCGACCAAGTATTTATAACTCGATTCTATTTCCTGCGGGGTCAGGTAGGAGCTGTAGGCACACACGTACGAGAATTTATCCATGTTACCAAAGGCAGCCCTGAGGGTCTGCCCACCGCCACGTGAAAAACCTCCAATCGCACGATTCTGACTATTGGCAACTACTCGGTAGTTTTTTTCAACATACGGGATGATGTTCTTCATCAAATCGTCTTCAAATTGTTTGGAGCGAATGACAGCCTCGGTACTCTCGCGTCCCATAGGGTCACCAGGTTTCAAACCTCCTTTTTGGTCGGCTATTTGAGCTGCCACATTCCCATTGGGCACTACCAATATCATTGGATTTGCTTTACCCTGAGCAATGAGATTATCCAGAATCAAATTCGCACGCCCCACTTTGAAGAATGTCTCTTCCGTTCGGTTGTACCACTGATGAGATAAAAAACAGGATATTTCTTTGTGGTATTTTTTTCGTATCCCGGCGGAGTATACACAACCAGCGAACCGGTAGTGCCTTCTGCAGACGGGTAATATTCGTAGGTTACGGTCCCATGAGGTACATTCTGCATGGCATGAAT
>JAUZOF010000707.1 GCA_030706585.1 Bacteroidota bacterium | reverse complement strand
TATAACAACCCCGGGAATGTATTTTTCGTCTTAAATAATCGCCTCGACCGCCCAGTAAGCGGATTAACGCTTTTTGCAAATACAAGAAAATCTTTATAAAGATTTAATGCTATTTTACAGAACCACGAGGTGAAGAAATTCTACTGGGCGATTGTAAAAAAGGCCGATATTGCACCGGAAGCTACTTTAACGCACTATCTGGTTCGTAACGAAAAGCAGAACAAATCATACGCCTACGACGAAGAGCGCAAAGAGAGCAAAAAGGCCATTTTACACTACCGTATCATTGGCACATCCGACAATTATTACCTTTTGGAGATTGATCTTCAAACCGGCCGTCACCATCAGATCCGTTGCCAGCTTGCAAAAATAGGATGTCCCATAAAAGGCGATTTGAAGTACGGTTTTGCCCGATCAAACCCCGACGGAGGCATCTCTCTCCATGCCCGATTACTGTCATTTGTACATCCCGTGTCCAAGCAGGAAATCGAGATTACAGCTCCGGTTCCGGACGACAACCTATGGAAAGCATTTGAAGCCCAAATGGCTTAATACGCAGAAAAGGCTCTCTCAAAAGTAATATCGATTTTATAATAACTTACGATTCGACAATAGATCTTTATTTTTTTACCCCAAACCCCTGAAGGGGCTACAAATCGGCTATTTTTATTGACGTAAAAGTCCCTTAAGGGGATATAGGGGTAGAAAAAAAGCCTTTCAGCTTGTATGTTTATCAACAACAACATTGCCTTTTGAGACAGCCTTCTATCTGCTATATATCTGTCATTTTCCAATCCTCTGAAACAGGTTTAGTTGAGATTGGGATTTTGAGGAAATTCAGCCCAACGCTTGTACTTACCGCCCAGCGACTGCATTGAACGGCTCCAGAGTGTTTCGTACCCCGGCATATGTAGGATTTCTTCCGTCGCCAGTTTGGTCACCAACCATGACTGGTGCTTGATTTCGTCCAGCAACTGACCTTCATCCCATCCGGCATAACCCAGAAAGAACCGTACCTTAGCCGCAGCTCCCAATCCCGCATTCAGGTTATCCATCAACCATTCAAAATCGCCCCCCAGATAGAGGTTTTTGGTAATCTGAAAACTTTGAGGAACCTCCGGCAAATTATGCAAATAGAAAAGAGATTTTGATCCTACAGGGCCGCCACAAAAAACAGGAATATTCTCCTCTACTTTGACGCCCTCTAAGATTTCGTGAAGGTATAATTTGAGCGGTTTGTTAAGTACCAGCCCCATACTACCAAGATTTGAATGCTGGGTAAGAAGTATCACCGAACGCCCAAAATATGGTTCGTTCATAAATGGCTCTGCAACTAACAGCCGCCCTACTGAAGGCTGAAACCCAGCATCAATGGTAAGAAACGAGGAATCGAGATACATACTGGTGCTTTTTATAAAGCAAATATAATCAACAATGATATATTTGATTCCCCCTCCAATTATTTTTTCTTACGGGTAGTTTTTTTAGTTTCTTTCGGTTCTGCATTCACAATTTCCATGCACGCTTCGAAAGTAAGCGATGCCGGTTCTGTCTTTGCAGGAATTTTGAAGTTCTTTTTTTGATATGCAATATAGGGGCCGTAACGACCATTCAACACTTTCAGGTCAGCGTCCTGTTCAAACGTTTTGATGATCTTATTTTTGTCAGCTTCACGCTTCGCAAGAATAAGCTCGATAGCTCTTTCGGCAGTGATATTCATCGGATCTTCTGTCTTCGGCAAAGAGGTAAACACGGAATTATGGCGCACGTAAGCCCCAAAACGACCGATAGCAGCGATCATTTCCTTCCCTTCAAATTCACCCAGACTACGAGGCAGCTTAAACAGTTCCAGCGCCTCTTCCAGCGTAATGGTGTCAATCATTTGCCCTTTTGTGAGCGAGGCAAACTGCGGTTTATCTTCTTCTTCCTTTGTTCCGATCTGCACCATCGGACCAAAACGGCCGATACGCACGGACACCTGACGTCCGGTTTTCGGGTCCGTTCCCAGAATACGCTCTCCTGTACGACGTTCCGAGTTGGCAATAGCTGCCTCTACTGTCGGGTGGAATTTTTTATAAAAGTCGTCAAGCGACTTTTGCCAGTCAAGATCACCGCCGGCAATGTCGTCAAATTCCTTTTCCACATTAGCCGTAAAGTTATAATCAAGAATATCAGGAAAATAATCTGTCAGGAAGTCATT
>JAUZOF010000706.1 GCA_030706585.1 Bacteroidota bacterium | reverse complement strand
TTACGCGAAATAATATTGCGCACAATGTATTATCTTTGCACCCGAATTTTAATATTATCAGGAAGTGTTACAATTAGACAATCAGGCTTGTTTTCCGCTATATGCCCTTTCACGGGAAATTATTAATCACTACCGTCCGTTACTGGATGAGATTGATCTGACTTACCCTCAATATCTTGTAATGATGGTTTTATGGGAGTCTCAGCCTCAGACCGTGAATCAGTTGGGAGAACGGTTGTTGCTCGATTCGGGCACGCTGACTCCATTGTTGAAACGGCTTGAACAAAAGGGGTTGATTTCCAGAACAAGGCGTTCATCTGATGAACGTGTAGTGGAAATTTCGCTGACAATAGACGGGGTTGATCTTAAGTCTTCTGCAACAGACATTCCCGGGAAAGTGATGCAAAGCATGAATGTGACTCTGGAAGAATTGACTGAGCTGCGCAATGTTGCCCGTAAGTTATTGGCAAAAACCAATCGGGGGTGTACTTCTGCCGGCAAAACCGAATAATCGGACTCTTCCTGTTTGTTTTATATCAAAACTGTAAACGACATTATTATGACATTACTAGAAAATCTTCAGTGGCGTTATGCCACAAAGCAGTACGATCCTACCCGAAAAGTTGCTCAGGAGGATGTCGATAAAATTCTGGAAGCAGCTCGTTTTGCGCCTACTTCCTCCGGGTTACAACAATTCAGAGTATTGGTTATTACCAATCAGGAATTAAAAGAAAAAATAGTTCCCATCGCCTGGGATCAACAAATAGTGGCTGACTGCTCGCACTTGCTGGTTTTTGCGGCCTGGGATCGCTATACCGAAGAGCGTATCGATACAATTTACGATTACACGACGGATGAACGCGGCTTGCCCCGTGGTCGTTTCGGGTCGTACACCGACAAAATCAAGGCTCTTTATCTGCAACAAACTGCCGAAGAAAACTTTGTACACACTGCACGTCAGGCCTACATCGGTTTCGCGATGGCTATTGCTCAGGCAGCCGAACTCAAAGTGGATGCAACACCAATGGAAGGTTTTTCTCCCGATGAGCTGGACGAATTACTCGATTTGAAGTCGAAAGGATTGAAAAGTGTCCTTTTGCTCCCCTTGGGCTATCGTGACGCAACTAATGACTGGTTGGTAAAGATGAAGAAGGTGCGGAATCCTAAAGAAGAGTTTGTTATCGAATACAAATAAGGTGATTTTTGAACGAAACGGAAGGGCTATTTCTCTATGGGAAATGGTCCTTTGACGTGTTTAAAGGTAAGAGATGTGTCATGTTGAATGCGCACGGCCTTAAAGATGGATTCAACATTTGTCTGTTTGTGAGGAAGTATATAGGTTATTGCGATTTCTTCACATATACAGATTACTCCTGCAATGCACATGATGAATAGAATACGTTTTTTATTAATCAGACAGAGTTCTATAATACCAGCAATCATTAGTACTCCCCAGACTTTAGCACTATAAGGATGGTAAGAAGTAAGAGACCCGAACTTAATAAGCGAATAGATCCATGAAATGATCTGTAAAATTAAAATTCCGAACAAAAAGTATTTGAGTTTATCTATACTGTTTTTGTGATAAGCTAAAAGAAAAACAAAAGCAGAGAGGTAAAAGACGAAATCGGCATAGCTGTCTAATTTGCCTATAATTAATGGATAGTGAGATCCTCCGTAGGTTCTGCAAATAATGCCATCCAAGATGTCGAAAGAAGCGCCAGTGACAAAGGCCGGGAGAAAATGTAACCGGATAAAGGGATTCTTTAATCCAAATAGGATGATTAGTCCTATTAATCCTCTGGAGAGGATAAGAATAAAAGGGAGATAGTACATCAAGAGGTCATACATGGAGCAATAGCTTTGAAAGCTTCTCTAGAGAATAGGATGCTTAATACGAATTTCAAAAATACGGGTTTTATTTAATATGAAGAGATGGCTTTACTAATTTTCTCTTTTATTGACAGTGGTAATGAAAAATCAAAGGCTAAAATCCTTCATTCGTCCCCCAGAAACAACGGCTTCGTCGATTTTTGATAGTATAACTAAGGAATAAGCTATTCCTTTGCAGCCGAAATCAAACTATATAAAGTTATGTCAGACAATCGTAAACCTGCATTGGGTTTTATTTTCATTACACTTTTACTCGATGTTATCGGCTTCGGTATCATCATTCCGGTTATTCCAAAATATATCAGTC
>JAUZOF010000705.1 GCA_030706585.1 Bacteroidota bacterium | reverse complement strand
TGGCGATGGCGTTAACGATATTTTTCTGAAAGGACTCCACGTTAAAATATACAACCGAAACGGTTTACTACTCCACGAAGGATATGACGGTTGGGATGGAAAGTTTAATGGGAGACCGGTTGCACGAGACACTTACTTTTATATAGTCTATTATGAATATGCAACTGAAATAAAAACAAAAGAGGGTTATGTTGTTGTCGCGAAGCAATAACCTGCATTAAAAAGCAATAAAACAAAGCCTCAACAAAAGCCCTTTACACTCCGGCCAAAGCATCATGTCATGAAAAAAATTATACAATTCATTGCACTCATTTTCATATCATTATCCTGCATGGCACAGTCTAACATCCGACTGAACCACTATTGGGAAAATCCATATTATATCACCCCTGCTTACATCAACACACAATACCCGGCCGTATTCAGCATGGCCGCCCGCAAACAATGGGTCACATTTGACGGAGCACCCACCACTTTCATTGCCACTGCCAATCTTTATTCCGAAGAGATGAATTCTCAGTTTGGCGCAAAAATATTCCAGGATCAAATCGGGTACACCTCCACAACCAACTTATCTCTGTCATACACTTATGCAGTGACTCTAAACGAGACATGGCGGCTACAGTTGGGTGTAGCTGGCGATTATCAAAGACTCTCCTACGATGCTTCAAAAATCATACTGGATAATAATTCCGACAATGAAGCATTCAACAATTTACAATCCGAGACATATTTCAACACAGATGTTGGGGCTGAACTTGCCAGCCGGACAGTACGGATTGGAATTGCCAGTCAAAATTTCGCTTCGCTATTCAACAAAAGTAATCCAATGGTAAACACCAATTTTTTATATGGCGCTTTTCGCACCTTTACAGAAAGTCCTGTTGATTTTGGAGTGGGAGCTTGCGGTATCCAATACAGCCGGATGATTCAGACGGAATTCAATGCAACTGCATATTTTAAAACGATGAAAGATGAACCGGATAAATTTCAGGTGGGAGTATTCTACCGGACTCCCGGACAAATAGGTGGAATTGCCGGAGTGAATATCAGTAAAGCTTTGTCGGTATTCTACAGCTATGAATACAACTCAAGCGGTATAAAACACCATTCATTGGGGTCACACGAAATTATGATTGTGTACAAACTGAAGAAAGGCCCGGTTTGTTATTCCTGTTTTTAAAGAGTTGTAACTTCACCGTTATCGACGAAGAAAAACTTCACTTCACAACCTGTTTCCGATAACAGATGGTCGATATGCTCGCGATTGGTATCGGTGATAAATATCTGACCAAACGAATCGCCGGAGACAAGAGAAAGAATACGCGAAACCCGGTTGGCATCGAGCTTATCAAATATATCGTCGAGGAGCAATATCGGAGTAATATCGGAAGCCCGCTTCAGGAAATCGAACTGTGCAAATTTGAGCGAAACCAGAAACGACTTGTTTTGACCCTGCGACCCTACCCTTTTGATGGGATAATCCCCCAAAAGCATTTCAAGGTCGTCCTTGTGAGTTCCTACCGTGGTATAACCAAGAATTCGGTCACGCTCGCGCGAACGTTGTAATGACTCTTTGAAGTTTCTTTCCGCAAGCTGCGACTGGTAACGGATACTTACACGCTCGTTTTCATCCGTTATAAAATTGAAACGGGATTGAAAAATCGGGATAAACTCATCAACAAAAGTCTTGCGTGTTTCAAAAATATAGACCCCGGCTTCGGCTATTTGTTCTTCCCAAATATCATACACCATCTCGTCATGCATATCACCTTTCAATAGTGTATTGCGTTGCAGCAAAGCCTTATTGTAACGAATCAATTCATTCAGGTAACGCTTGTTGTACTTCGAAATAACGCTGTCGATAAACCGTCGGCGCTCGTCGCTTCCTTCACTAATCAGTGCACCGTCGGCAGGTGAGATAATGACCAGAGGCAAAAAACCAATGTGATCCGAAAGCCTTTCGTACTCTTTTTTATTGAGCTTGAATTGTTTTTTTTGACGCCGCTTCAGTCCGCAATAGACCGCCTCATCGCTGTTACCTCGTTGATAGTGTCCCTGCAACACAAAAAAATCAGCATCATGCTTCACATTCTGCATGTCGACCGGATTGGTAAAGCTCTTGCAAAACGAAAGATAGTAGATGGCATCCAGCAGATTAGTCTTTCCCATCCCATTGTTCCCAATAAAACAATTAATTTTGGAGGAAAAT
>JAUZOF010000704.1 GCA_030706585.1 Bacteroidota bacterium | reverse complement strand
AGCTTTCTTGGAAACATTTCGCAAAACAACTACCGTTTTATTCCGCAAGAGCAGGAAACTTCTTTCGGAACACTCCAAATGCCGTTGCAACTAAAAGTCTATTTTGACGGACAGGAAGAGGATGTTTTTAAGACACAGACCGGAGCGCTGACACTGACTTATAAGCCGACGAAGAATCTGAAGCTCAGGTTATCGGCTTCGGCCTTTAATACCAACGAAGAAGAAACGTATGATATTGCCGGGCAATACTGGCTCTATGAACTGGCCATGACGGGAAAGGGTAAAGGAGAGCCTTCGACAACGGTTGGCATCGGGTCGTATCTTCAACATGCGCGCAACACACTGGATGCGTCAGTGGTTGGAGGAAGTCATGCAGGAGAGTTGCGTGCGGGCAACCATTTGCTGGAGTGGGGGCTGGGGATTCAAAGAGAATATGTTACCAATAAGATGAAGGAGTGGGAGTATCGCGATTCTGCCGGTTATTCATTGCCTTACACTTCTACGTTGAAAGTTTACAACAACCTGACCGCTGATCTGCAACTGGAATCTTTTAGATCAAGCGGATATTTGCAGGATACCTATAAATTGCGTTCAGATAAAGGATTATGGTCGTTTACCGGAGGTTTTCGGGTAAATAATTGGTCGTACAACAAACAGTTCCTTTTTAGTCCCCGACTTACGGTGGCATTCTTCCCCCGGTCGAGTAACCTGTCATTCCGGTTTGCTACCGGAGTCTATTATCAGACTCCGTTCTACAAGGAGTTACGCGATACGGCTGTGGTAGGGGGCAATGTGGTTGCCAGTCTTAATAATCAGATCAAAGCACAACGGTCACTTCATTTTGTTTTGGGGGCAGATTATCACTTCATCAAATGGAATCGTCCTTTTAAGTTTACCGCGGAGGCATATTATAAGCCTGCAACAAACGTGATTCCTTATGTGGTTGACAATGTGAAAATCACTTATTTTGGTGGTAACTGCGCCAAAGCCTATTCCGCAGGCCTGGATATGAAATTGTTCGGTGAGTTTGTTCCCGGCTCCGATTCCTGGATCGGTCTCTCCCTGATGCAGTCAAAACAAGATATTCAGAAAGGAACAGATGGCGCGGGCAATCCTGTTTACACGGGTTATATTTCGCGTCCTAACGAACAGCGCTATAGCGTAACCATGTTTTTTCAGGATTATCTGCCCAACAATCAGCGCCTGAAAGTGAACCTGAAACTGATTTGGTCCGACGGTTTGCCGGTTGCCGCATCGCATAATCCGTACGTGATGGCTTTTCGTACCCCTGCCTATCGCAGAGTTGATATTGGCGCATCTTATGCATTGGTTGACAAAACTCACCGGCCACAAAACGGAGTCTTTTCGCACCTGAAATCCGTTTGGCTCAACCTGGATGTGTTTAACCTATTGGATATTAGTAACGTAAATTCATATATGTGGCTGTCTGATATCTACAATCGTCAATACGCCATTCCCAACTACCTCACACGCAGGCTGCTTAACTTCCGGGTGTCTGCTGATTTTTAGTTTGTCGTTGAATCTGAAATGTTTATGGCTTGGCGTTTGCCACTTCACTTTTTCACTACCTCACTGGCTGAATACTCACTTTTCGTTACTCGTTACTCATTGCTCGTTTCTTTGTCTCTCATCATCAGTTACTTGTTATTATTAACAAATTCCTTTAGCGTAAAATGCCCGATTTTTGGGAAGATTTGCTATTTTTGTGGTTAAATCTCTTATATTATGTCGCAAAACAGTGCAATGGAATTGCGTACCGAAAACCTTGTCAAACGTTATGGCAAGAGAACGGTGGTTGATCACGTATCTATTGATTTGAAGCAGGGTGAAATTGTAGGTTTGCTTGGCCCGAATGGTGCCGGTAAGACAACTACTTTCTACATGACCACCGGACTTATAACTCCCAATGAGGGAAAAATCTTCTTAAACGAACAGGAAATTACCAAGTTCCCGGTATATAAACGTGCGCAGGCCGGTATCGGCTATCTGGCACAGGAAGCATCCGTATTTCGGCAGATGTCGGTCGAAGACAACATTCGTGCGGTGCTTGAGATGACTGATTTTTCAAAAGAAAAGCAGGCCGAAAAACTTGAAACGCTGATCAAAGAATTTAGTCTTGGTCATGTCCGCAAAAATATAGGTAACCGTCTTTCCGGGGGAGAGCGTCGTCGTACAGAAATTGCCCGGTGTCTTGCAATCGAGCCGAAATTTATT
>JAUZOF010000703.1 GCA_030706585.1 Bacteroidota bacterium | reverse complement strand
TAAGCTTTTGAAAATGATGATGCAGGGGCGACATTTTAAAAATTCTTCTTCCCTCGCCAAACCTCATCCTTGTAAACTTGAACCACGACACCTGAAGGACAACGCTCAGGCTTTCCGCCACAAAAATTCCGCAAAGAATCGGGATCAGCAACTCTTTGTGAATGATGATGGCAAACACGGCAATGATACCACCAAGGGTAAGACTTCCGGTATCCCCCATAAAAACCTGAGCCGGGAAGGAATTAAACCAGAGGAATCCGATCGTTGCCCCGATAAAGGCACTTGCAAATACAGACATCTCCTCCACCCCGGGCAGATACATGATATTAAGGTAGGAAGCATAGTTCACGTTACTGGACACATAAGCCAGAATACCCAGTGTGACCCCTATTATGGATGAGGTTCCCGTAGCAAGACCGTCCAACCCGTCAGTTAGATTAGCACCATTGGATACCGCAGTTACGATAAAAATAACCACCAGAACAAAAAGCGCCCATCCCCAGGCCTGGTAATTCTCACCTGTAAACTTAACCAGATCAGCATAATCCAGGTTATTGTTTTTTACAAATGGAATGGTTGTCTTTGTTGACTTAACATCCTGATTGTGATATTGTACGTCTGTAATCACATTCCCCTGGCGTACCTCTGAATTCTCACGCATAACCACTTTCGGACTCATCAGCAGGACAATCCCGACAATCAGCCCCAAACCAATCTGGCCTACAACTTTGAATTTTCCCTGAAGGCCTTCTTTGTCTTTTTTGAATACCTTGATATAGTCATCCAGAAATCCGATAAGCCCCAACCACACGGTGGTCATAATCATCAGCATCATATAGACATTTCCCAAACGACCGATTAACAATACCGGTACGAGAATAGAAATAATAATGATAATCCCGCCCATGGTAGGAGTACCTTTTTTCTGCATCTGTCCTTCGAGACCCAGGTCACGGACCAGCTCTCCAATCTGAAGCATTTGCAATTTATCGATAATGCGGCGGCCAATAATCGTTGAAATTAATAAGGATAAAATCAAAGCTGCTCCCGAACGGAATGAGATGTACTTGAAAACACCTGCTCCGGGAACATTTAGTTCGTGTAAGTATTGGAATAAGTAGTAAAGCATTTAGTTATTAGTTACAAGTGAAAAACTATATGTTTATTATATCGTGAGTCAGGATAACCCGTTTAACTCTTCAAAAATCTCGCGGACGATTTCGCGGTCATCAAAGTGATATTTAACCCCTTTGACATCCTGGTAATTTTCATGTCCTTTTCCGGCAATCAGAACGACATCGCCCGGTTGCGCCAGCATGCACGCTGTACGGATAGCCTGTTTCCTATCGGTAATAGTCAGGACCTTTTTCTTATCAATAATATCAAGACCGGCTACCATATCGTTGATGATATCGTCCGGCTCTTCAAAGCGGGGATTGTCGGATGTCAGAACTACCTTATCACTTCCATTGACTGCTTCTTTGGCCATGATGGGGCGTTTTCCTTTATCGCGGTTTCCGCCGGCTCCAACCACCGTAATCACCCGGCCTTGCCCTTCAAGTACCTGATGAATGGCATTCAATACATTATTCAGGGCATCCGGAGTGTGGGCGTAATCGACAATCGCAGTATAACCGGACAGCGAACGCAACGTCTCGAAACGGCCCGAAACCGGCTTCAGGGTACTCAGGATAAGCAATATCTCATCCATGCTTTTCCCCAACAAATTGGTCGCACCGACTACAGCCAGCAAGTTTGAGGCATTGAACTTCCCTACGAAGTGAACCACAACCTCCCGCTGGTTAACTTCCAGTGTCATTCCTTCGAAATGATTTTCAAGGATACGGCCTTTGTAATCTGCCAATGTACGCAGGGAGTAGCTGTATTTCTTCGCTTTGGTATTCTGCAACATGACAGGACCTGTCTTATCGTCACCATTAGTCAGGGCAAATGCCTCTTTGGGCAACTGGTCAAAGAATCCCTTTTTCGCCTTCAGATAAGCATCGACTGTTTTGTGATAATCGAGGTGGTCACGGGTCAGGTTGGTAAAGATCCCTCCGGCAAACTTTAGTCCGGCAATACGGTGCTGGTCCACAGCGTGTGAACTCACCTCCATGAAGGCATATTCGCAACCCTCTTCCACCATCTGCGCCAGCAGGTGATTCAGGGAAATGGGATCAGGCGTGGTATGTGTAGCCGGAAATTCGGTATCATTAATGATGTTACAAACTGTTGAAACC
>JAUZOF010000702.1 GCA_030706585.1 Bacteroidota bacterium | reverse complement strand
TACTTCATTTTGTTCAAGGTTTAGCAGAACCAACTCATCACATGCTAGCTCGCGGTCGATGCGCATTCTTCTGAAAGCGAACCAGACAAAAGGATTGAACCAGTGTATTATCTGCAATATCAAAGATATCCAGTTGATTACTATATCTTTTCTTTTCAAGTGTGCGAGCTCATGAAGGATAATATATCGGAGGTTTTCGTACTCCATGATTTTCAGTACTCTTTCCGGCATCAAAAGCCAGGGGCGGATAACACCGAATATTGCAGGTATGCTGATCCCTGACGTCTGTATTAAGGATATGTTAGTCTGTACGTTAAGCTTATGCTTGCAATCCTCTAACAGTTTTATTATGTTTTGATCCGTAAATACCGTTCCGTTTTTGACTCTTCTCCAGAATAATGAATTGTATACGAAGTAATACAAGCTCAATATAACAACGCCCAGAGTCCAAATCACAAATAACGTTTCTGCGTTTGATAGAATAAAGCTGATATATGTTTTAAAGGCTTGTCCTATCGATCCAAGGAGTGCTGAGCTCTGAGAAACCGGGTTACTGATAATTGTCTGATTCTTTATCCCATCAGCAAAGCCGTCAACAGTACTTGCAGTTTTAAACAGATCCGAAATAAAAAAAGGGCTGAATATTATATAAGGTACTGCCAGCCTTAATAGTAAAACAAACCAGATGACATAATGCCATCTGGCGCTTATATGCTTTCCAAAGACAAGTTTGAAGATAAAAATCAGGGCTGTCAATAAACTGGCTATAACTGATGAGTTGATTACCATGTTTATAAACAAATCAAGATTCATCTCCAGCTACCTCTCATCCTTATCGTCCAACATCTTTCTGAGTTCGTCTATCTGCTGCTTTGACATATTTTTGTCTTCAATGAATTTGGCAATCGCCGTGTTCACTTCTCCTCCGAAAACCCTGTTCAGGAAAGATTGGCTTTCGACCCTGATACACTCTTCCTCGGTAACCAACGGGTAATATATATATGCCCTTTTATCCTCTTTGAAACAGATTGCTTTCTTTTTGAGCAACCTGCTTATCAGAGATTTCACTGTCTTCGGTTTCCATTCAGTAGTTCCAGACAATTCTTGAATAATCTGATTTGCGCTGCATTCCGAATGCGCCCATATCACTTTCATGACAAGCCATTCCGCATCTGCTATGTTTGGATACTCACTCATATAATACACCATCCATCAATGATTACCCTAGTAATGGTTATAGAATATGAAATAAAGCGGTGTTTGTCAAGCTCTAACAGGGAAAAGTGTTTTCGGGGTTTTACGCAATCAGCTAGAATATTGATATCCTGCCCGGATCGCTGGGAAGCAAGTTCACTCTATATCCTGACGGCAAAGACCTGTAACTATTTAGATCAATCATACTGGCTGACACTCTGAACGGAGCTCCAACCCACTTTTTCGGGGTTACAGGAATTTTGAAGACTAAAATCCCTTTCCCTTTATTTACTGCCCATAAAGCTTTATTCGTATCATTATTCAAATCATTCTCATTGAAACCTATTAATATCGCCGCTTTTTCGCAGGATGTAACATTGTATACATATTCAAATGAAACCATATTCTCTTTATCATATTCCAAATTTTTATCGGAGACGATTGTTCCAAGCATTATTGTATCAGTCTGATCGTAAGGACTTTGAAAGCTAGGGTTTGAACTGGTCTTTTTCACAGTACCTCTCATGGATGGATTTATGTCCGACAGATTAATGGTTTCTCCTTCTTTAATATTCAACATCTTCGATACTGCATTACTATCAGATAATATTGTTGATACATCTACTGGCTCCGATTTGGTTGTTTGCGTAGTTGTTTGCGTTTCTGTCGTCTGTTCCGTTGTCGTTTCATCCGTGGTAACAGTTTCATCGGTGGTTTCTTCCGTATTATAGTTCTTTTTCTGATTTGCATTGTAAATCAAATTTGCCAGGTCTTTTCTTGTTATGTTCTTTTTAGGATCGAAAAACATCTTATCCCCGACTTGTCGTAAATCCATCAATTCATTCGAAATACCTACCGCTATGTATTTGAAAAGAGTGGGGCTGACGCCTTTCGCATCATCGATCAGATCGTCCAGCGACAGATCGGTATTGTCGTTACTGCTTATCGCTTCATCCGAATCGTAGCCGAATAACTTCACTATCGAATACAAGGCATCTTCTCTCGTAAGATAGTTGTCAGGTTTAAAAAGCTTTGACGACTTCGCCGTAT
>JAUZOF010000701.1 GCA_030706585.1 Bacteroidota bacterium | reverse complement strand
TTACCTAAATATCTAAAATTCTGACATTTATATATCTTTATTATTTTTAAGTAAAAGCAATTGTAATAATTTAAATAAACTTGTATTTTTAAATCATGAATTGTTATTTTGCAGCCAGAATCCGGATGAGATTCTGAATCATTTTTAAACAAATTTTCAATGTATAGAACTTTAGGAATAACTTTCTGATTATTACACAATAACATGGCAACAAACAATAAAACCCGTTTAGTAAAAGACTACGACAAACTACCTGTCGACATCCAGAACCAGATCAAAAGTGCTTATCCTCAGGGCTTTGCCGATCATCTGATTACTTACATCGATGCTAAAGGGAAAGTAGTATCCGCGCTACCCTATGAAGTTGGCGATTATTATTATCTTGTCCGTATGACTCTTGAAGAAGCCTATGATATCTCTGAAAATGATAAAGATTACGAAGTCGAAGGAATACTTCATGATGAGATCCCGTTAGGAGAATTTGAAGGCGAAACAGAGGATGACTCGGAAGATATTAATGATATTGCGGATGAACCTACCGAGGAAGAGGATGATTCAGAGGATGAGTTTTAAAAAGAATAGCTTTCCGAAGAATTTTAAGATACAACCTATAAACACCAACCTAAATATTTCTTAAATCCTGTAAGTGTAAATGCTCATCAAGAAATTTTAATATTTCACTTTCCATTCCCGGAGAAAACCAGTTTATTGAAGAATCCCCCGAAAACCAGGTCAACTGCTTTCTGGCATATTTATGTGAATTTGTCTTGATCTTTTCTTTCGCTTCTTCCAAACTGGTTTTTTCTTCGAAATAATCAAACAGTTCTTTATATCCTACTGTGTTGAGCGAATTAAGATGACGTAAAGGATAAAGTTTATGAGCTTCTTCGACCAGCCCTTCCCTGAACATCTCCTCAACTCTTTGATCGATCCGCTCATAAAGGATGGAACGTTCTGTATTAAGACCAATTTTCAGGATATCAAAATCCCTTTTCTTTATTGTCCGGGTTCTGAAAGAGGAATAAGGTTTGCCTGTCATCAGACAGATCTCTAATGCATGCATGATACGTTTGGGATTGCGAAGATCAGCTTCCGCGTAATATACCGGATCCAGATAACGAAGGTCCATCCTTAAACTCTCAATGCCTTCCTTATTCATCCGTTCGATTAAAGATTGTCTTATTTCAGGATCAACTTCCGGCAAATCATCAATGCCTTTGCAAACTGCATCGATGTACATCATCGATCCTCCGACCATGACGACCGCTTCATGCTTCTCAAAAAGCATCTCTAGGGTTTGCAACACCTCAACCTCAAATTTGCTGGCATTGTAATAATCATGAATCGAATGCGACTGGATAAAATGATGCTTTACCTGGCTCAGGGTTGCCTGATCAGGCACTGCTGTCCCGATTCTCATTTCACGATAGATCTGCCTTGAATCGCAGGAAATAATTTCCGTGGAATAATAGTTGGCAATTTGTAAAGCAAGGCTTGTTTTCCCTATACCCGTTGGCCCGAGAATTACGATAAGAGTTTTTGGCATCAGGGAATCATTTATTTAAAACACATTACTGCTCATATCGCCATATATCTCATAAAGATCTTCAAGCAGGCCCGAATCATCAGAAGACTCCTGCAAACCCTTCGTTTTTTTTGCTCCCGGTTGCTTCCCCGAATTATTCATGGATGATGAAACAAGAGACTTCCCTTTGCGCAATTTTACGGCCGGAGTGTTAATCGTTTTTCCCATTACTTTCTCAAATAACTCAATATAAAGTGATTTATCATTTAAAACATCAAAAGTATAAAGCAGTTTATCTTCTTTATTCTTCAGAAACTCCCCCAATCTGGCATTGCCCTTTATCATCCCGTCCGAGGGGAAGGGGTGATGGGGATTATCTGAAAATATTCTGATCTCAATTTCCTTATCCCATTCTTCGTCAGCACTAAAGAAGGCAACAGAATGCGAAGGATCAAAATTGCATTCCTCCTGCAGCAATTCATGAAGCTGGTAAAATGTATTCGAAGCATCAGCATCGATATGCAACACAAAATCTTCCGCCGTATCCGATCTGACCCTTAATTGAAGCAACATCCCTGCTTTTCCCCCATTTATTTCAATCAAGTAAAGGTAAGGAACATTATATTATTTTACAAATTACCAAAATCGCTGGCAACGGACGCTGACACACTCCCCGCCTCATAAGAATGGTTGCTCAGCATTAAAGAGCAATGCCAAGGC
>JAUZOF010000700.1 GCA_030706585.1 Bacteroidota bacterium | reverse complement strand
CAGGTGTGTGGTCTCCGTAATTGATTCCGCAGATCTGATATGTTTTAGCATAATCAGCCCATGTTTGTGTGCGAACCAAGTCAAACCAGCGATAACCTTCACCATAATATTCACGAGAACGTTCAGCCAAAATGTAATCAATAGTAATGGTAGTAGGTGTTGCAGCTACCATTGCAGCACTGTTATCAGCAACTAAAGTTGCATTGTTAGCATTGCTGAATTTCCATTTACCTGCACGAGCACGAAGAATATTAATCAGTCCATAAGCAGAACCATCATTAGCATATGTTCCGGTTACAGCTTTCGTTGTAGCTCCTTTTACAGCAGCTTCAGCAGCAACAAAGAACAATTCAGAGAATTTTGCGATGTTATATGGGCGTGTGCTACCAGCATTAGGCGATCCAAGTCCAGTGGCATTATCGGTGCGATAAGGACCGAGTTTCCAGATGCCGGGATATACACGTCTGCTGATTGCGCTCGGAGGTAAAACAAAGTCAGCACGACCTGGTAATACACCGGCACCAACGCTGCTTTTATAAACAGAGTTAGAATAGTCAATTGTTTGTGTAGGTTCTGAACCTAAGAAAGAAAGAACAGCGTCTCCATTTGAGATTTGCATTCCATTTGCATTGTATAAAGTTGCGTTAGTTACACCACCTTTGGCCCAGTTGCCACGATAAACAGTAACAAAAGTTCCATCATAACGAGAGTCATTTGTTTTATCAGCAAAGGTATTTGTAAACACACCAATCGGAGGAGCCATACGTACCCAAGGGCGACCTAAGGCCTGAGCAGCTTCACGTTGAACAGACGACACAAGAGAAGCAGAACTCCAATCTGTTTTAGAACTTGTGATAGCGGTATAATTCCAAGTCTGCATCCAGCTTGCAAAGTTGTCGGGAGCACCACCGCTACCATAAGTCAGGCTTGCTCCATTGTACAATTCACTGGTTTGGGTATGGTCAGCGTACAACAAAATTTCTTTGTTTCTGTCATTCGTTCCAACATTCACATCATAGAATGTTGATTGTAACGCAAAGTTTCCTCCTGCGTTTTGAATTCCTTCTACTGCATAGTCATAAGCTTTTTGGAAATACCAAGCAGCATCATGTCCATCAGGATCGGTACGATTACAAGTTGGGTAAGTAGGAATGTTTTTCGGATTCTGAAGCCACCAGCCATATGTCAGATAAGCCTTAGCCAAATAAAGACGGGCGACTGTTTTAGTTACACTACCTGTCACACGACTTGCATCAGGCAAATTTTTAACAGCTAACAAAAGGTCAGGAAAAATTGCTTTAGTATACACTTCAGGTACAGTATTACGTTTAGATGTACGAGATGTTGATGTGTTGAATTTCAATTCTCCCGCTCCCAGATCTAATGGAACGCCACCAAAAGTTTGCACTAATAGGAAATAATCAAAAGCACGGAAGAATCTGGCTTCAGAAATTAAAGCATCAGATACACCAGACGCAGTACCATACTCGATTACACCATTTGCAGTATTAATGTTTGGAAAAGCAGCTCCCCACAATATGGCCATTGGGTAGTTGTCAGACGTCATTGACCCTACGCCCGAGAGGTCGAAGTTTTTGAAATTGCCATCAGCACTTTGCCCCCAGGTTGCTTCGTCGGTGCCGGTCTCGCAAGAGTTATAATAATAACCTTGTCCGTACATACTACGCAAATGCGAATACATATACGTCACACCACCCATTACACCAGCCTGAGTTTTGAAATACTCCGGAGTAAAAGTACTGCGGGGTGTTTCTTTTAATAAGTCGGAGCATCCCACAAGGAATAAGGACAAGAGCGCTGCTCCTACGCAAGTTTTTATATGAATTCTTTTCATGATTTTGTTTTTAGAAGGTTACATTTAATCCTATGACGTAATTATGAGTAGAAGGAGTATTAGTACCTACGATCAACTTACTATGAGAACCTGCTACTGCTACGTTTTGATCCCCGTAAGAATTAGGCTCTGGATCCATTCCTGATTCTGTATGATAAGGCGAGAACAATACGAATGGGTTCTCTACAGTTGCATAAATACGCATTTTGGATATGCCTGCAAATTGAAGCCATTTTTGATTGAAATTATATCCTAATGTAATAGTACGCACTTTCAGATAAGAGGCGCTGAAATAACCCAATGTACTTGCATAATATGGGTTGTCACCGCTTTGCAAACCTCCTGGTTTTGGATATTTTGCTCCTGTATTAGTTGGAGTCCAATAATCTACT
>JAUZOF010000070.1 GCA_030706585.1 Bacteroidota bacterium | reverse complement strand
TGTCAATGCCCTCCTCAGCCAGTGATACACTTTGTTTGGCCAATGTTACCAGTGTAAGATCATTGTCCACATCACCGTTGACAATGGTTCCGCAATGACCATGAGTGGTATATTCGCAGTTGCAGACATCGGCAATCAGATACAATCCCGGAACCTCCTTTTTCAATGCACGGGCGGCTTTCTGAACGATTCCGTTATGCTCACACGCTACCAATCCGTGCTCATCTTTGTGATCGGGAATTCCGAAAAGCAGCACCGACTTCAACCCCTTATCGTAAAGTTCTTTGGCTTTTTCCACCAAAAGATCGACAGAGAGTTGAGCATTTCCCGGCATTGAGTTTATCGGATTGATCACCTTCGTGCCCGGACAGACAAACAAAGGCATTACCAAATCATCGCGGGTCAGTACAGTCTCGCGCACCAGGTCTCTTAATACGGGTGATTTGCGCAAACGACGCAAACGGGTAACTGGGAATGACATAATTGTATATCGTTAGTCGTTATAAAAGGAATGAGGGAGTGATGGATTGAGGGTATGATTTTCCCATTCTCAAATCTTCAAATTATCTCATTCTCACATCTGCTAATATTTTCTCCGCCCCTTTTTCCTTGAGCAATTCGGCTAATTGAATGCCCAGCTTTTCAGACTCGGAAATATCTCCGGTAAGGGTTTCGCGAATCATTTGCCTGCCATCAATGGAGGCAACAAATCCGCTAAGCCTTAACTGTTCGTTTTCCAACCGGGAATAACAGCCCAGCGGCACCTGACAGCCCCCTTCAAGAGTTCGCAGGAAAGCACGCTCGGCTGCTACTACCTGCCAGGTTTCATTATGATTGACTTTCGACAAAATGGTTTCCACTTCAGGATCATCCTGACGCATCTCAATCGCGATAGCCCCCTGACTCACCGCAGGCATAATCACTTCAGGATCGATCACTTCGGTAATGTAACGATCCAACCCCAGGCGTTGCAATCCGGCTGCGGCCATAATCATGGCATCGCAGTATCCCTCTTCCATGCGTTGGAGACGGGTATTGACATTTCCACGGATATCTTTCAGCGTAACATCGGGATGCACTTGTAATAGTCCTGCCTGACGGCGCAAACTCGAAGTGGCAATCACGTCTCCGGCTTTCATCTCGGAAAGTTTACGACCGTCGCGACTTACAAAAGCATCGCGAAACTCCGCGCGCTCCAATACCGCCCCAAGTTTCAATCCTTCAGGCAGGTTAGTGGGCAAGTCCTTCAGGCTGTGCACGGCAATATCTACAGTTCCGTCCGCTAGTGCAACCTCAATTTCTTTGGTAAAAAGGCCTTTATCCCCGATTTTGGACAATGCCACATCCAGAATCTTATCACCTTTGGTGTGGATGATCTCAATCTCCACGGTCAATTCGGGAAAAGCTTCTTGCAATTCGCTTTTTACTTTCTCCGCCTGATACAGGGCAAGCTGGCTGCCACGGGTTCCTATTCGTATTTGTTTCATATTTGGGATTGAGGGATTGAGGGATTGAGGGATTGAGGGATTGAAAAAGGCTAATCCTCATTTTCAAATCATCAAATCGTCTCATCTTCAAATTATCTTATTCCTTCTTAAACAGCTCCGTCACAAACTGCAACGAATCCAGAGTTTTCCCGTTATCGGTCATATCCTTCAGATTCTTCACCAACAGATTCATGTAACGTTGCGTGAGTTGCTGATCGTATTCGACGATGGCATCGTAAACCTCGTTGGAGTGTTTTTTCTTAGCCTCGGCCAGTTCGAGCTGGCTGAACTTCTGGAATTTCGACGAAATCGTCTTGATCACCGGACGCAGTGAACGACTCGCCATCCACTCATTGAAATCGGCCACTACCTCTTCGATGATTTCCAGAGCCGAATCCACACATTCCAGCTTCCTTTCAGCGCTTTCACGAACCACCTCTTCGAGGTCATCCACGCCGAAAAGCTGCACACCGGCCAGGTCACCGATGTTTTCATCAATATTCCGCGGGACGGAGAGGTCGATAAAAACCTGCGTGCCACATTCCTCGCATTGCTGTGCCTGTTCCACCATTTCGGAAGTAATCAGCAACGATTGGGCGCCGGTGGCCACTACCACGATATCGTATTTATGCAAATGCTGGTTGAATTCATCGAAATGAAGTACATTACCGTTGTGTTCGTCGGCCAATGCCTGAGCCCGCTCGAGGGTACGGTTGGCCACGGTGATCTGGGTGACGCCTTTCTGCACGATGTTTTGCAGTGCAAGGCTACCGGTCTCTCCTGCCCCGATGAGCAATACCGACTTATCGGTTAAATCACCGAAAAGCTGTGCGCATAGCTCTACTGCCGCACTACTTACCGAGGTCGTCCCCAGCTTGATGCCGGTTTCGGTGCGCACCCGTTTACCTGCCTCAAACGACTTTTGAAAAAGGCGCATCAACACGGCATCGGTCAATGCCGCTTTGGTGCAAAAAAGATAAGACTCTTTCACCTGACCGATGATCTGGTCTTCGCCGAGAATCATCGAATCGAGCCCCGAAGCCACTTTGTACAAGTGGCGCACGGCATCGCATCCCCACAGGTGATAAAACTGATGCCAGCAGTTCAGGTCAATATTCTTGAACCGGAGCATCGCGTTGAAGACCAATTCAAAAGCGCTCTGGCGGTCGTATTTATCTTGTGAAAAATAGAGTTCGGTGCGGTTGCAGGTCGAAAGAAGCACGATATCGGAAATCTCCGTCTCCTGTTGCAGGAACTCTGAAAACGGGACAATCTCTTCGTCGGGAAAAGCGAACTTCTCCCTCACTTCGAGCGGTGCGGTTTTATAACTAATGCCTAACAGACCTATCATCTTTTTTACTGTAATTATTACTGTTGTTGGGTTAAACTCAGGAAATACATTCCTGCAATAACAGACAAACAACAGCTTTGTTTATTACGGGACACAAAGATAAGTCATAAATCCCACTCTGCCGAGCCTCCCGAACGATGAAATTCCATATTTAAACGGGTTATTTGCCCTGAAATAATGACTTTTCACAGATGTAAACGGTAGTTACGGGTATAACGGGACAAGGTAACGGTATAACGACCCAAGATCAGAATATATCGATGAAAGGTCCGGCTGTAACGATGCAGAATGCGATATAACGGTCATAAGGAAGCAATATAACAGCGCAGATTTCGATATAACGACGCAAGGTTGGGCTGTAACGACGCAGATTAGGATATAACAGCTCTCGGATGCCCTGTAACGACGCAGAATACGATATAAAGGTCGAGGGCTCGCCTGTAACAGTGCAGAATGGAGTATAACGGTCGAAGGTTGAGTTGTAACGATGCGGGAGACTCTTGCCCGAATGCGGGAAATGGTTGCCGGAATACAGGATGCGTTTGCCGTATCACGGGAACCTCTTGCCGGAGTAAGGGAACCTCTTGCCCGATAACGGGAAAGGGTTGCCGGACTAAGGGATTCTTTTGCCCGAACACGGGAGACGCTTGCCGGAGTGCGGGATGCTGTTGCCGGAGTAAGGGATTCTTTTGCCGGGGTACTGGAAAATGATTGCCTTCATCATTCGAACAATTATTAAGGATAAAAAAGAAAGATCAGTTCTACTAATAGAAAATGACTATCTTAGCACTGAATGAAAATCCTTTATTAATCGCAAGAGAATATGAAAACAATATTCATATTAGTATCACTGGCATTTATTCTCACAACATGTAATTTACATCAGAACTCAAGTGAAAAACAATTATCTACATTTATCAAATCAAAACGCTTCGAGAGAGTAATGAATTTCGATAGTACTATCACATTATTACGCCCATCTCCAAATGCATTTCGATTTTTCAGAGAAATGAAAGAGAAGCGTAATCGTGATTTTCTTCATCGTGACAACTTCGTTAAGTTTTTAAAGTTATATACTCATGACAACGATCTATCTTTTTCAGCTCTAATCATTATTGAAACCGAAACCTCAGGAGAACTTTGCGTCTCTAAGAAAAGTGTTATTTACTCGCAAAATGGTCATTATTATTGCTTGAGATTTAAAACGTCTATTTCTGGATGGAAAGCAATAAACAACATTGAAATCAACAGAAAAAGCTTTGACAATTTGTCTCATCTGATATCAAACAATTGTTCTACTACAGAAACTTCAGACGGATTTTCTTTCACAGTTATCACACAATTCTACAACAACAAAGCAATATCTCTGATCACAAACAATTCCCCTAAAGAAATTAATCAGCTTATTTAATTACTTCAATAAAATACGATCAGCATAAAACTAAAAAAGTGAGACCGCGAACCAAATCGCAATCTCACTTTTTCCATCTATCATAAAGGCTTATTACAGTCCCATTTTCTTTTTCAAACCGGCATCGATAGCATCAAGGAACTCTTCGGTGTAGAGGTAATGCTCGCCGTGATTTACCTTGTTACCGTGGATGCAAACGGCAAGGTCTTTGGTCATTTTACCGCTTTCCACCACTTCGATACACACCTGTTCGAGCGCGTTACTGAAATCTATTAACTCTTGGTTGCCGTCCAGTTTACCACGGAAGGCCAGACCGCGGGTCCAGGCAAAGATAGAGGCAATCGGGTTGGTAGAAGTCGGTTTACCTTTCTGGTGCTCGCGGTAGTGACGGGTCACGGTTCCGTGGGCAGCTTCCGCCTCCATCGTTTTGCCGTCAGGAGTCACCAGTACCGAAGTCATCAATCCCAACGAACCGAAGCCTTGAGCCACAGTGTCGCTCTGCACATCACCGTCGTAGTTTTTACAAGCCCACACGAAGTTGCCGTTCCATTTCAATGCACTGGCCACCATATCGTCAATCAGGCGGTGCTCGTAGGTAATACCCACTGCATCAAACTGCGCCTTGAACTCATTCTGATACACCTCTTCGAAGATATCTTTGAAGCGACCGTCGTACTTCTTCAGGATGGTATTTTTGGTAGAAAGGTAAAGCGGCCATTTTTTGCTCAACGCCATATTGAAACAGCTGCGTGCAAAACCGTAGATACTTTCATCGGTGTTGTACATGGTCATGGCCACGCCGTCGCCTTTGTAGTTATAGACTTCAAACACCTGAGGCTCGCCGCCATCCTCGGGCGTGAAGGTCATGGTCAGCTTGCCTTTGCCCTTGATTACGGTATCGGTTGCACGGTACTGGTCGCCAAAGGCGTGACGGCCCACGATAATCGGAGCAGTCCAGTTGGTCACCAGGCGGGGAACGTTCTGCATCACGATCGGCTCACGGAATACGGTCCCGTCAAGGATGTTACGGATAGTACCGTTCGGAGATTTCCACATCTGTTTGAGGTTAAACTCTTTTACGCGGGCTTCATCGGGAGTGATGGTTGCACACTTGATACCCACGCCATATTGTTTGATCGCGTTGGAAGCTTCGATGGTAATCTGGTCATTTGTATTGTCGCGTGACTCAATGCCCAGGTCATAATATTTGATATCTACATCAAGATAAGGAAGGATCAGTTTGTCTTTGATGAACTTCCAGATGATGCGGGTCATTTCGTCCCCATCAAGCTCCACAACGGGATTGGCTACTTTGATTTTACTCATAAGTTGATATATTTGAATTGTAATTTACTTTACGATACAGGCGGCAAAGTTAAAAAAATAGACAGGAATCGCTTATTCAAACAGAATATAAATTAGAACTGTTCACGATAAATGCTCCGGTCGTTGATTCAACAAAGCCTGTCCGGTTCATTCATTTGACTTAAAACCATCAATTTGTTTATTAATTAATGTTTTATCAGACGCTATAGCCGGTCTATTTTTCCCCGAATCTCAAAAATATAGAACTTTTCAAACTATATTTGCGAATGAATTGTTCGTTAAAGCGTAATTTAAAAGACAAGATGGATAATACACAGGATTTGCTGGAGAAAGTTATCGAAGGAATTCAGGATAAAAAAGGAAACAGAATAACCGTTGTTGACTTACAAGAGATTGACGATGCAATATGCCGCTACATGGTCGTGTGCCAGGGAGGCTCCACCACCCAGGTGGGTGCGATTGCCAATAACGTGGTCGATCATGTACGGACTCACAACGGTGATAAGCCGATTGCCCAGGATGGAAGAAAAAACATGGAATGGGTGGCTATTGATTTCGGTTCGGTGATGACACACATTTTCCTCCCCGAAACCCGTGAATATTACAAGCTGGAACAACTCTGGGAAGACGCAAAACTTACACAGATTGAAGATATCTATTAAAAAACACAAGACCAAATATTATGGAGCAACCACAAAATCCGAATAACAAAAAGCCCAATTTTAAACTCAACCTCTACTGGATTTATACCGTCATCGCTTTTATTCTGATCGGAGGCTATTACTATAGCAACATGCAGAATACCACCGATGTGAGCTGGTCAAAATTCCAGAAATACGCCAAAGATGGTTCTATCAAGAATATTGTCGTCTATCAGGGGCAAAATATGCTGGAGGCGACCGTACAGGATTCGGCGATTCAGAAAGTAACCGGCAAAACTAAACAGGAGGTTGGCAGCAACCCTAAAATCACGGTTCAAATCCCCTCTTCCGATAAAATCAGCGACCTTGTTTCTCAATGGGAAAAGGAGAATGGTGTAAGCGTTCCCCTCAAATACGAAAAAGGAAATGATTTCTTCAGCCAGTTTTTGTGGACATTCGGTCCGCTCATCCTGCTGGCTTTCGTCTGGATCTATTTTATGCGCCGTATGTCGGGACAAGGCGGTGCCGGCGGTGGTGTATTCAACGTAGGTAAAGCCAAAGCGCAAATCTTCGATAAATCAGCACAAAATAAGGTTACGTTTAAAGACGTTGCCGGACTATCCGAAGCCAAACAGGAGGTGGAAGAGATTGTGGAATTTCTCCGCAACCCGTCTAAATTCACCGAGCTGGGTGGTAAAATCCCGAAAGGAGCATTGTTGATTGGCCCTCCGGGAACCGGTAAGACCCTTCTGGCAAAAGCCGTTGCAGGAGAAGCGGATGTACCTTTCTTCTCGTTGTCAGGTTCTGATTTCGTGGAAATGTTTGTCGGTGTGGGAGCTTCCCGCGTACGTGACCTTTTCCGCCAGGCCAAAGAAAAAGCACCTTGTATCATCTTCATCGACGAGATTGACGCTGTGGGTCGTGCCCGCGGCAAAAACCCGAGCATGGGCGGTAACGACGAACGTGAAAGTACCCTGAACCAGTTATTGACTGAAATGGACGGTTTCGGCACCAACAGCGGTATCATCGTGATGGCTGCAACCAACCGTGTCGACATTCTGGATAAAGCGTTGCTCCGTGCAGGTCGTTTCGACCGTCAGATCAATGTGGATCTGCCTGACCTGAATGACCGCAAAGAGATTTTCGGGGTTCACCTTCGCCCGATTAAGATTGACGAATCTGTAAATATCGAATTTCTTTCACGTCAGACTCCGGGCTTCTCCGGGGCTGATATCGCCAACGTTTGTAACGAAGCGGCTTTGATCGCAGCCCGCAACGGTAAGGTATATGTGCAAAAACAGGACTTTATGGATGCCGTGGACCGCATCATCGGTGGATTGGAAAAGAAAACCAAAATCACCACCCGCGAAGAGCGTGAAGCCATTTCCATTCACGAATCGGGCCACGCTACCCTGAGCTGGTTCCTCGAACACGCCAGCCCGCTGGTAAAGGTGACTATCGTTCCCCGTGGACGTGCATTGGGTGCTGCCTGGTATTTACCGGAAGAACGCCAAATCACAACCAAAGAGCAGATGCTGGACGAAATGTGCGCAACGCTGGGTGGACGTGCTGCTGAGGAAATTTTCCTGGGACGTATCTCTACCGGCGCCATCAATGACCTGGAACGCGTCAACAAACAGGCTTATGCAATGATTGCTTACTACGGCATGAGCGATAAGCTTTCAAACATCTGCTACTACGACTCAACCGGTCAGGAATACGGATTCACGAAGCCTTACAGCGAATCAACCGCCCTGCTGATTGACCAGGAAGTAAACAAGATGATAAACGAGCAGTACGACCGTGCAAAAGAGATGCTACTCGCTCACAAGGACGGACACCGCGCCCTGACAGACAAACTGCTCGAAACCGAAGTAATCTACAAAGAAGACCTTGAAAAAATCTTCGGAGAAAGAATCTGGAAATCCCGCAGTGAAGAGGTTCTGGCAAATGTAGAGCCTAAAGCTGAAGAACCCAGGGATGAAAGCAGCGAAAACAACGAAATCAATCAGGACGTCCAACCTCTTTAATTCATTTTCGCACCAATGATAGTACAACGGAGAGGCCGCATCGGCTTCTCCTTTTTTTGTGCCCGAAACTTTTTATATCTTTGCCGCATTAAATTCAAAGACACACTAATGCCTGAACTTTTAAAACGCTCTATCACCGGATTCATACTCGTAGGAGTAATGATTTCTGCGATTCTGTTTCATCCGGTTTCTGCCCTTTCTGTATTTATCCTGATAACTTTTGCCGGCCTTTATGAATTTTACGGTCTTATGAACCGCCTTGAATTTGTAAAAAGCCAGAAGCTTATACATGCTATTGCAGGAGCTTATTTACTTATTATCTCTTATATGGGAGCAACCGGAGAGTTCCACAAATGGCTGCTACTCCCCTATTTTATCTATTTCATCTATCTCTACATTGCCGAATTGTATAAGGAAAAAGGAGCTTCAATTCAGAATAACGCTTTAGCACTCTTTGGACATTTATATATAGCTGTTCCATTTGCCATCCTGATGTGGTTTGGCTATGTCCACAGCGATGAATATAATCCAATCTTACCTTTAGCCCTGTTTGCGTCTATCTGGGTAAATGATTCAGGCGCTTATCTGGTCGGAGTCAAATTCGGAAAGCACCGTCTGTTTGAACGCATTTCCCCGAAAAAATCATGGGAAGGATTCGCAGGAGGACTCTTCTTTGCCCTGATGGGGTCATTGGTATTTGCTCACTTCAGCGATGTGCTGAATGTATGGCAATGGCTCGGTTTTGCCTTTACCGTATCAATCAGTGCCACTTACGGAGACTTGTTTGAGTCCATGCTGAAGCGCTCGCTCAACATCAAAGACTCTGGAAATATCCTGCCGGGACACGGGGGCATCCTCGACCGCTTTGATGCTCCGCTTTTGGCTATTCCAGCTGCCGCAGCGTATTTGCTTCTGTTTGCATAACGATAACTGATAATAAAACAGCGAAGGGTGTCCCAGGGGATGCCCTTTGTTATTTAGAGCATCTCCTCCCTTTAATATAGCTTCTTCCATTGTATATTCCCCGGGCAACTTTACATCTGCCCACGATTCAGGCTGTGTAAAAAATTAAAATCCACACATTTTTGAGGCCATTTTTATCCTGCTATCTAAAAAATTACTATTTTTGCGCAATCGGTTGCGCAAATTCCAAAACCGAGCCATTTTTCCTATTCCTACATACAAATACAAAATAAAGTTTTTATGAAAACAAACTATGAAATTCGTTATGCATCTCACCCGCAAGATGCTAAAAATTACGACACTGCCCGTCTTCGTAAAGAGCATTTGATTGAAAATCTTTTTACTGCAAATGAAGTAAACATGGTGTACAGCCTTTACGACCGTATGGTGGTAGGTGGCGCACTTCCTGCCGGCGAAGTATTGCCTATCGAAGCAATCGATCCGTTGAAAGCTCCGCACTTCCTGCACCGTCGTGAATTGGGTATCTTCAACGTTGGTGGCGGTAAAGGTATCGTTAAAGTGGGTGATGTAACATACGAACTTGATTATAAAGAAGCTCTTTACCTGGGAGCTGGTGACAGAGACGTTACTTTTGCAAGTGCTGATGCTTCAAATCCTGCAAAACTGTACTTCAACTCTTGCCCTGCTCACAAAACTTGTCCTGATAAAAAAATCACCAAAGCAGATGCATTGGTAATGGAACTGGGTTCTTTGGAAACGGCTAACCACCGTGACATCAACAAAATGCTGGTTCGCGAAGTAGTGGAAACCTGTCAACTTCAGATGGGTATGACCGAACTGAAACCGGGCAGCATCTGGAACACAATGCCGGCACACACTCACAGCCGTCGTATGGAGGCTTACTTCTACTTCGAAGTACCGGAAGGCCAGGCTGTTTGTCACTTCATGGGCGAACCGACAGAAACCCGTCACATCTGGATGACCGGCGACCAGGCTGTTTTGTCTCCTGAATGGTCTATCCACTCTGCTGCTGCTACCTACAACTACACCTTCATCTGGGGTATGGGTGGCGAAAACCTCGACTACGGAGACCAGGATTTCTACAAACATACTGAATTGAGATAAATACATCTGAATCATATATTCCGGACCAATAAATACTTTCATCAGGGTAGGTCCGGAATTATTTTGATTCGTTTATTCGATATTTCTACTCATCACATAATAAAATCATCAATGGTAAACTTTTCATTAGACGGTAAAATTGCTCTGGTAACCGGAGCATCTTACGGAATCGGTTTCGCTATTGCCTCTGGTTTGGCAAAAGCAGGCGCAACTATAGTATTTAACGATATCAATCAGGATGCTGTAAACAAAGGTCTGGCTGCATACGAGGCTGACGGTATCAAAGCTAAAGGTTATGTAGCTGACGTTACCAACGAAGAACAAATTCAGGCAATGGTTGCTCAAATCGAGAAAGAAGTTGGCACTATCGATATTCTGGTTAACAACGCGGGTATCATCAAACGTATGCCAATGCACGAAATGTCAGCTGCTGAATTCCGTCAAGTTATCGACATCGACCTGAATGGCCCATTCATCTGCTCTAAAGCTGTATTGCCAAGCATGATGAAGAAAAACTCTGGTAAAATCATCAACATCTGCTCTATGATGAGTGAACTTGGCCGCGAAACTGTATCTGCTTATGCAGCTGCAAAAGGTGGTCTGAAAATGTTGACCAAAAATATCGCTTCTGAGTACGGTGAATACAACATCCAGTGTAATGGTATCGGTCCGGGTTACATCGCAACTCCTCAGACTGCTCCATTGCGTGAGCTTCAGGCTGATGGATCACGTCACCCATTCGACCAGTTCATCATTGCTAAAACTCCGGCTGCTCGTTGGGGAAATCCAGCAGACCTGGTTGGTCCTGCGGTATTCCTTGCATCAAGCGCTTCTGACTTCGTAAACGGACACGTTCTTTACGTTGACGGTGGTATTTTGGCATACATCGGTAAACAGCCGAAATAAATTACCAAATAAATAGACGACAGGCTACGAATGACGATTATTCCGATGTTCGTAGCTTGTCTCGTTTTAGAGAAAATGTAAATTTGCATAGCGAAGACTCTTTCTTCGAAATTAATTAACTTCTTAATCTCTGAATAATGAAAAAACTATCATTTCTCGCCGTTGCTCTGCTGGGAATGCTGGGCGTTTTGAAAGCTGAAATCGTCATCAGCAATCCATCCGGCCTGCAACGTACCAATGAAACCGTGGAAATTAAATGGTCTGACGTAGTTTCTCAAACCAAGCTTAAAGCCGGACAGCAAGTTGTCGTGCTGGATGCTGCAGGTAAAGAAATCCCTAGCCAGATTGTGTTTGAAGGAAAAAAAACGCCTCAGAAACTGATTTTTCAGGTGACTCTGGCACCTAAAAAATCAGCCAGCTTTAAGCTTCAGGTAGGGACTCCGCAGAAATATACCGCTAAAGCTTACGGTCGCTTCGTTCCAGAACGCAAAGATGACTACGCTTGGGAAAATGACCGTTCTGCTTATCGTGTTTATGGTCCGGCTCTGCAACCAATCGACGGCCCTAGTAACGGAATTGACGTTTGGAGTAAACGCACTGAGGAACTGGTAATCAATGAAAGATATGCAGGAGAAACCGCTAAACCCGGATATTACCACGAAGACCACGGCAACGGCCTTGACTTCTACAAAGTAGGACGTACACTGGGTGCCGGCGCTATGGCTCCTTACACCAACAATACAATGTGGCTGGCAAACAACTTCGTAAGACAGGAAAATCTGGACAATGGTCCTATCCGAACCTCTGTCCGTCTGGATTATGGTAAATTTATTGTAAATGGAGACACCATCACAGAAACCAGAATCATTTCACTGGATGCAGGTTCTCAACTCAACAAAATATCCGAAATCTATTGGAAAACCAAAGGCCCGATGCCTGTTGTAGCCGGTATCGTTAAACGTGACGGTGCCGACTCTATCGCATTCAATGCACAGAAAGGCTATGCTGCATATTGCGAACCAAACACAAAAGACGGTACCACTTACCTTGCGCTGGTCTTGCCCCGTGCCTGGAAATCTGTAAAAGCCGAAAAAGGTCACATCCTGGCTGAAACCGACTATGCTCCAAATAAAAAGCTGGTTTACTACTCAGGTGCAGGCTGGAGTAAATGGGGCTTCCCTACCCGCAAAGCCTGGGTGAAATATGTACAGGATTATGCAGCAAAACTGCGCGAACCGCTGATGATTATCGTCAAATAAACAACAGACAATATTCTTAAAATGGAAAGCCCTGCCGATAAATTTTATCGACAGGGCTTTCTTATTTTGAAGTTGAAATTTCGATTAGTCAATCATTTCAAATCCGGTGTACGGAACCAACGCCTTTGGCACACGGATTCCATTCGGAGTCTGGTTATTTTCAAGCAAAGCTGCTACGATACGTGGTAAAGCCAATGCACTACCGTTCAAGGTGTGACAAAGCTGCGGCTTCTTATCTTCGCTCTTGAAACGGCATTTCAGACGGTTTGCCTGGTAGCTCTCAAAGTTCGAAACAGAGCTAACCT
>JAUZOF010000007.1 GCA_030706585.1 Bacteroidota bacterium | reverse complement strand
AGGAATTGGGTTGTGACCTTTGCAAAGTGTTCCCTGGTGACGTGGTTGGTCCTGCATTCGTAAAAGGACTCAAAGCGCCAATGCCATGGAGCTTGTTGATGGTAACCGGCGGTGTTAAACCGGAAGATGCTAACCTCAAAGGTTGGTTCGATGCTGGTGTTACCTGTGTAGGTATGGGTTCTAACCTGTTCCCTGCAGAAGAACTTAAAGCTCAGAACTGGGCTGCTATAACAGAGAAATGTAGAAATGCATTTGCCATAATAAATAAAGTTAGAAAGTGATGTTAGATTCCTCCTCTGCCCTGTGAAGAGCGGGGGAGGAGATTTTTATCTCTTTCTCTCGAAAATTGGAAAACACATTAAAATCAAAATACAATGAGTACAACAAATCAAGTAGCCGAGAAAGTAAAAGGTTACCGTTGGACCATCGTGGCGCTGTTGTTTTTTGCAACAACGATCAACTACATGGACCGTCAGGTAATCGGCTATCTGAAGCCGCTTTTCTCTTCACCCGTTTCTGAAGGTGGACTGGGATGGTCAAATACGGACTTTGCGTTGGTGACTTCCTGGTTTACTTTTTTTTATGCCCTGGTAACTTTTCTGGCGGGCTTTATCATCGATAAAATCGGTACCAAACTCGGATTAGCTCTTTCATTAATCATCTGGTCTGTATTTGGTATATTAAATGCATTTGCCGGCAGTATGGCATATATGCATGCTATAATCCGTTCATTATTTGGTATTGGTGAAGCGGGAAACTTCCCCGCATCTATCAAAACCGTAGCGGAATGGTTCCCTAAAAAAGAACGCGCGTTGGCTACCGGTATTTTCAATTCGGGATCCAACGTAGGAGCTATGATTGCTTCGCTTGTAGTACCGGCGATTGCCTATGCAACCTGGTTTGACGGGGCAATTGCAGGCTGGAAGATGGCTTACATTATTACAGGTGTCGTAGGTTTCCTTTGGTTATTCTTCTGGTTCGCTTTATATTCTTCTCCAAGCAAGCAAAAACGTTTGTCGAAAGAAGAGTATGACTATATCCACTCTGACGATGAAGTTTGTGATAATCCAGCTGAGGAAGATCAGGCTTCAAAAGTAAAATGGTATAAAGTATTGGGTTACCGTCAGACCTGGGCATTTTTCATGGGGAAATTCCTGACTGACGGAATCTGGTGGTTCCTGTTGTTCTGGTTGCCTGACTTCATGAAACAGCAGTTCAACATGGAAGGCCATGCGATCATGATTCCTCTTTTCATTGTTTATGGAGTTGCCATTGTCGGTAGTGTATCCGGAGGAGGTTTCCCGATGGTCTTTATGAACAAAGGGATGGAGCCTTATAAAGCACGTCTGTTGGCTATGTTTATCATTGCAGTATTGCCATTATTCCTGTTGGCTACACCATATCTTGGTAGTACAGCCCGTTTCGGAGATAATGCTTATATCTATGCATTGATCGTAATCTGTATTGGAGCGGCTGCTCACCAGGCGTTTTCTGCAAACCTGTTTACTACCGTTTCGGATATGTTCCCTAAGAAAGTGGTAGCATCTGTAACCGGTATCGGTGGCTTAGCCGGTGGTATCGGAGGTGTATTGGTTCAGCAGCTTGCAGGTCGTCTGACTGACTATCACAAAGGTCTCGGAGAAGCTGCTGCTGCTGCTCAAAATCTGGTTGGCGATGCTGCAACAGCGGTAGTTCAGTCGCATGTGCAGAGTGCTTATGCGATCATGTTCGGTCTTTGCGGATTTGCATACCTTATTGCATGGACAGTGATCAAGCTGTTAGTGCCTAAACACAAACCTATCACGGATTTGTAATCGACCACAAATATATTGTTTTATGAAAAGGTGCAACGGATTCGTCTGTTGTGCCTTTTTTTTCTTATTTAGCCGGATGTGTGAGTAATATTGTTACATTTGTGTTTGAGAGTGTAAAATTACTTCTTTCTAAGCAAGGGTGTTTTACCGTTCACTTAAGAGCTGTTGAATTTAATCATTCATTAATCATATAAAGAAATCGTATTATGGACAATCTGGAAATCGACCTGCCCGAAAACATCGCGGAGGGTACCTATTCTAATCTTGCTGTTATTACACACAACAGCGCTGAGTTTATCCTTGACTTTGTGCAGATGATGCCGGGTGTGGAAAAAGCAAAAATCAAATCACGCGTGATCATGGCGCCTGAAAATGCTAAGCGTCTTTTACTGGCTATCTCTGATAACGTAGGTAAGTACGAACGTAAATACGGCGAAATTCCTTTGCTGGAAAAGGAGATTGACCAACAGCCTTCTCCAACCGTATTGGGTCCTGGCGGTAAAGCGTAATTCTGGTACCGGTACAAAATAAAGAACCGCAGAGATTCTCTTTGGAGAATTGCTGCGGTTCTTTGTTTTTGCTCTATAACGGTTTGTATGGGTAGTGTCTTTTAGGCTGAAATAGCCCAAATTGTTAGCCACGAATCCACGAATAAGAAAGTATCTTTTCTTTTCCAATTCTGGGAAAGTATTTGTGTTGTTCGTTTTTTATTTTCATATGTAAATCAACTCATTTGGTGCTTCTGCCTTTTATTCGTGAATTGAAGATCAACGGAGTTAATTCGTGGCAGCATTATTTGAAAAGAATTCTTTCTGCCCAAATAATTACACGAAACTTAGGGGGAATATTCCCCTAAGTAATGATATTACCCACACTATTCGTAATAGAGCCTTTGTTTTTGACTAGTAACCTGACAGGTTTTCAAAACCTGTTAGGTTTATATTGGTAAAATCATGTTATCCGTTACGCATCAAGCGACCGGAAGCCACTGAACGCCCTATCACACCACCGTCAGTATCTTCGCCGCACCTGCATATTTTACCTCCACCGGCTTTCCGTTATTTCCCAACGTGCCGAATTCAATTCCCACGCACAATACCAGGCTGATGTATTCATTGATTGTTTGCTCTTCACGATGGGGGATAATCAGTTCGGTCTGTTGTTCATCAAAAACACCTTGCGTTGACATCCATTCGCCGGTAAATAGTTTACCATGATGGAAAAGATCATTGTTTAGAGGGATATACTCCTTCTTATCTTCGTTTAATCCAAGATCAGATAAACAAACCAATCCTACAGAAAGCCTGAATAGTGGCAGATTCCGGTAGTTGTTCAGGTGTATTTCGGTATTGATCCGGGGAATAGTGATCCTGCACGAAAGCGATTCCCGGTCTATGGTATAAGCGATGGTGCTTTTAAACAAGCTGTCAAACGGATTATTCTTATTCACGCTAAATCCTGTAATCAGCTCTTTGTGGCGCGACAGGTAGATGCTGCGTTCTCCCTGCGGATTCTCTGTGTCGCACAGCTGAATCTTCTTGGCCAACGCGTTAAGTGAGCCGATAAAGGGGTAGTCAGCCAGTCGTGTCATTCCACAGAAAGAACTTTTGATCTGAGATCCCATTTTTGTGCATCCCTTCCACTCGTGGTTGTTTAATCTGACTTTTGCAAATCTTTCCGAACGTTTAATAGTGCTCTTTTTCGGTCCGCCTTTTGCCCGCATGATGACTTCGTCACTGCCCCGCATGGTGTAAAACGATACGTTCTGCACTGTTCCCTGTACGTTGAATATGCCTTTTACCTTTGCCATAATATATAGTGTTTGTGTATTGTTACTCTATGGTTGCTCCGGTGATGTTCCGATGTTGATAAAGGTATAAATATTTTTTCTTCCATAGTATTTGTAAGGTTATTTATTAGATATCCCATACCTTATTAAGCATGGAACATATATGGTATAAGTATGGGATATCTATGGGATGTGTATGGAATATAGGTTTATCAACCACGTAACATCACCGTAACATCACCGGAGCAAGGGTAGGGGGGTATAGGTTGAAAACTCCGGTTTCAATCTTGCGAATGGTCATTACAAGGGTGCGAAATTCCCTGGCTTAGCCTGCTTTTCCCTGTTTTCGCTTGCTGTAGATTAATGCTGATGTGGATTGAGGAAATGCTTGTAAAAATGTTTTTCAGTGGGATGATCTGATGTGAAAGAATGACAGCGGGTGTTGCGATTTTTAACCGCAATAATATTCGATTAAAATGGGGGTGTCCCAAAAGAAAAAAGTCTATTCAAAAAGTAGCAAATTGTAAGTACAAACCGCCCCAAGCCCCTAAAGGGGATGTTTGGAACTGCAAATCCGGGCCGAAATCCCACTCTTTAAAGTCCCCTTTAGGGATTTAGGCGGTAAGAACAGACGAACTATCAATATGTAAGCTTGATTCTGATTGAATTGACTTTTGGGACACCCTCCACACTAGTTTTGCGCGCCGGGCAGCGGTTTTGTGCCGCTTGCTGGGTTGATAAGACCAAACAGCCCGGAAAAGCATGGGATAATTAAGAGATTAAACTATACTCAGAAGTTAACTGAATTGTTGAGGGGTTAAGCCTTCAATAATGATAACGATATTTTCAGCCACGAATTTAAAAATCGACGTAGTCTATTCTCAAATAAGGAAGGACCTCTTCTTTTGTAATATTTGGATAAGCATTTTTGCGATGTAATAATACACATATACTATTCATTATAAGTCGTAGGATTGATTAAATGTCGTATTAATCTACTTTTCTATTTTTTACCCCTAATTGGCTCCGCCGATCTTCGATTCCCCTGAAGGGGACTTACTGTAGTGCAAACAATGAGTTTAGTACCTTATAACAGTTAAAGCCGTAGTTAAATTCAAATCCCACTGCGGTAAAAGCCCCCTTCAGGGGGTTGGGGGTAGATATGACAATAATTTATGCTCATTACTTAGTGCTTTGTTTTCAAATAAAAATGAATCCAAATATAGATTATCTGAGGAATATCTTGCTGATTTACGAAATATATTCATAATTTTGGTTTTTGGGTAGTGAAAATAGGCTTTTAAGCTGCCTGGATAAAGACTCTTGAAAGGTTATTTTGCAATTAATCACACGGTTACACTCGTGAAGCTATTGTGTAGATGCCTGAAAGAAAGATTAGAGCCAGACTTGCGGTCGTGTTGATGATTTGCCATAAGACCTAACAGGTCTTGGAGACCTGTTAGGTCTGGACAGAATAGGCAGAATCGAATTTATGATAATTCAATAACCATAAAATGATAAAATACTATGACAACAACTTCTCTTACTCAGGTGCAAACGGCACAAATCAATCTGATGCAAAAAGTGTATGTGTGGATGTGTACCGCACTACTGATTACTTCGGCTACGGCTTATGTAGTTTCCGGATCGGAAGCGATACTCAGCCTGATCTTCAGTAGTAAAATCAGTTTCTACGTACTGCTCTTTGCCCAACTGGGACTGGTATGGTACCTGACGGCCAGTATTCAAAAGCTGACGCTGAATACCGCTTCGATTCTTTTTGTCGTCTATTCCTTCCTGACGGGCGTTACATTGTCGAGCATCTTTGTGGTCTATACCTCTGCATCCATCACTTCCACCTTTGTGGTAACTGCCGCTACTTTCGGGGCAATGAGTCTCTATGGTTATTATACCAAACGAGATCTGACCTCATGGGGTAACCTGCTCTTTATGGCGTTGCTGGGCCTGATCATCGCTTCGGTAGTCAACCTCTTTATGAATAGCGAGATGCTTTACTGGATCACGACCTATGCCGGAGTGCTCATCTTTGTGGGTCTGACGGCTTACGATACGCAAAAGATCAAAGCGCTGGTGAACGTGGAGAATAACGAGCAGACTCAAAAGCTGGCTATTCTGGGTGCACTTTCGTTGTATCTGGATTTTATCAATTTGTTTTTGTATTTGTTGCGGTTTTTGGGAAGAAAGAAGTAGAAAGTATACTCGAAATTGAATAATAAATAAGACCAATAAGATATGAGAAATGTGCCAAAGGTAGTACTGTATATCCCGATAGTTTCTGTGATTTTTATTTCTGCATGTGATCGGAAGCCATTGAAACATAAAGAGAGTGGTACTGTATCATCTGTTATGATGAAGCAGACTACATTACCGAAGCCAGTTGTCAATGTGTATATTGAGAATTCAGGTAGTATGGATGGCTATGTGAAAGGGCAAACTGATTTTAAAAATGCTGTATACAACTATCTTTCAGAGATCAAAATTTCAGGAATTACGGATACTTTAAATCTGAATTACATCAATAGTAAGATTATTACTCAGAATAGTAATATTGGTGATTTTATACAAAAGCTTAATCCTACTTCATTTAAGGCAAAAGGAGGAGGTCGAGGTACGTCTGATATATCCAATGTTATCAAAATGATACTGGATGAATCAACTAATAATTCTTTATCTGTGTTGGTTTCTGATTGTCTTTTTTCACCAGGTAAAGGCATAGATGCAGACGAATATTTAGTTAATCAGCAAATCGGAATTAAAACGAATTGGGCAACTGCTCTAAAATCCAAGAATCTTGCAGTTACAATATTTCAATTATCATCTCAATTTCAAGGGTATTATTTTAATCGAGAAGATAAGCCGACTATGATCAAGGCGCAACGGCCATATTATATCTGGATTATTGGTCGTACTGAGTATTTAGAACAACTTAGGTCTAGAGTACCTGATAGCAGATTAAAAGGGAGTGGAGCGCTAAATACATTTACAGCTTTTCCGGAGAGTAATAATATCAATTATCATATTCTTCCAAATTCAGGAACATTTGACAGAGATCACGGATCCAAATATGTAATAAAGAATATTAGAAAGGAGAATAAGGGGAAGTATATTGACAAATTTACTTTCGGTATTGGAGTGGATATGAGTACGATTAAGCTATTGTTAGGTGATAACTATCTTTTGGATTCAAAAAACTATATATTGTCGCTTAATAGCCAGGATTGTAGCGATTACTCGATCGAAATTAAAACAGTAAAGGCGAAAAATGATACTCATAGCTTAAAGTTTTCAACAGATAGGAATCCTAATGGCAGAATTGTGCTGTCATTAGATCGGAAAGTGCCAGATTGGGTATATAGCTCAACTGATGATAATGGATTAAATGTAGAAAAAGCGATAAATAAGACTTATGGGTTAAAGTATCTGATTGAAGGGGTTCACGAAGCTTATATTGCTCTCAATTATAAGTATTATACGACAATGACAATAACAGTAAAATAATAACTAGCTATGGACTGGATTTATTCTTTTTTTAGTTCGTTCTTTGGAGGAGAACTTCATGACTTTCTTACTGGTTTTGATTGCGATGGAAACTACATCTCATCAAATAATCAGTACAATTTATTTGGATTGATAAGCGTTTTAATTGCTCTTTTAATTGTTTTACTTTACTATTATGGAATCAATCATTCTCGATTTAATCGTTGGTGGAGTTGGCTGATAATGTTGATTGTTTCAAGCACAATTGATCTCTTTTATGGGTACGAAATTGCATATTCCCAATTAAATAGAGGATTAATACCTGATTGCTTTTTGTATGATCAAGAAGGTAACCAATTGATATTTGAGTCAAATTGTTGGGGTTTAGGTGCTGCTAACTTTATTGTGTCGATGCTGTTCTTTATAATCTTTTCTTTTGTATTTAAATGGTGGAGCCGCAATTGTAAACATTCGCCATGTATATAACTTTAAATAGCGATTAAAATGAGTAAATTATATGTATTTGGGATAGGAGGAACAGGTTCTAGAGTAATAAAAGCTCTAACAATGTTGTTAGCCGCAGGGGTAAAGTGTGATGTAGATACAATTGTTCCTGTCATTATTGATCCTGATAGTGCATCTGCAGATCTCACTCGGACTGTGGAGACAATGAAAAAATATGAGGCTATTCGGAGTAAGCTCGATTTTACATCTGTAAATCCGAATCAATTCTTTAGAACAGAGATTCTACAATCTGTATTAAACTATCGTTTGCCATTAAATAATACCCAAGATGTGACATTTAAGGATTATATGGGGGTAAGTACTATGTCTGATAGCAATACGGCTTTGGTTAATATGTTGTTTTCTCAAAGCAACCTTAAGTCTGATATGAAGATCGGATTTAAAGGAAATCCCAATATTGGAAGTGTTGTTCTTAACCAGTTTTCAGATTCACAGGAGTTTAGGGGATTCGCTAATAGCTTTCAGCAAGGTGATAAAATATTTATAGTCAGTTCTATCTTTGGAGGGACAGGGGCTAGTGGTTTTCCATTGTTATTAAAAACATTGAGAAGTAATGATAAGATACCAAACTTCAAACTAATTCAAGACTCTCCAATAGGAGCAGTTTCAGTACTGCCTTATTTTGGCGTAACTCAGAATAATAATAGTAGTATTGATTCTGCTACTTTTATTTCTAAAACGAAATCGGCGTTATCCTATTACGAGAGAAATATTAGTGATAATAATTCCGTAGATAGTCTCTACTACATTGCAGATGAAATACGGGGGCAGTATGATAATAACGAAGGGGGTTCTTTGCAAAAGAATGATGCTCATTTAATTGAATTGGTATCAGCATTTGCAATCCTGGATTTTGCCGGATCGAAACCTCAGGATGCTAATATAAGAAGGACAGTACATAAGGAGTTCGGGATTGAAGATATTGAAGATGATCAGCAAATTATATTCAAAAATTTGGGGAAAGAATTGCGTAATACTCTTCAAGTGCCACTAACTCAGTTCGTTCTGTTTAGGAAATATCTGACTGAAGCATGTATGAGTGAATATTCACACCAGCCATGGGCAAAGAAATTCATTTGGCAGAAGCAGGAAGTTTTTGATTCTTCATTTTTTAGTTCTCAATTCTTTTCTGACTTGAAAACTGTTCAAGAAGACTTCAATACATGGTTGGAGGAGATGGATGGAAACAAACGTAGGTTTTCTCCATTCAAAGTTAAGGAAGCAAATGGAAGTGTCTTTGATATTGTAAAAGGATGTGAAATAAGAAAGCTTAAGTGTATATCTTCAAATCATGCTTTGATTGAAAATAGTTTGAATAAACAAAAATCAAAGGTTGCAAAAACGGTTAAGCGTGAGCAGCAGTTTGTTGAGCTTTTCTATCGTGCGACGAAGGAACTAGTTGATAAGAAATATAATTTTTAATAGCTATGGCAAAGGTTTTTAGATTACATAATGGGGATAACACAATCGTAGATTGGCAAGTTTCATCAAAATATGGTGCTGATGCAATAAATCAAATTAAGGATCCAGATGGAGCTACGACAAAAAAAGAGATAACATCAATTCCTTCTCCTTTTGCTCGAATCGATCTTGTCAAAACAGCATTTCAAGTGATTTCTGAATCCAGGGACTTAGATGGTACACCAAATGGACCAACTATTTACCATAAAATGGTATCAGATAGTTTAGACGTAGGAGAGATTTTCTTCAACTCCGATAAACTTAAGGATAAGATTCAAATTTTGGTATGGGATAAGACAACTGATCTAGAGGCATTGTTGAAATCAACTGATCCTGCCCATGTTGCATTGGGTGAGACTTTAAGTATGTATTTGACAGCGGATGCATCTGCTTATAATTTCGATAAACTGCGTAGATTATATCTTCTAAACTATATAGGTAGAGAGAAACCTGCTCAATTTAATATTATTGGATCTACATCCCCAGTCACATTGTTCTTTAGTTCTGCAAATAATTTGGGGTATGTGTCAAATCATATCCAATTTGGACAAGATAAACCATTTGATTCAGAATACCAACCTCTCTATAAACGAGATTTTGAGTATCAAAAATATCTTTATGCTTTTAGGCTTGGATATAAAAATGGCCAATTCGCAGCCGACTTCAAGGATTTTGATAGATACTTAGATGTGAATTATTCTCATCTTTCAGATGAACAAAAGAAGATTATTGACTCATTAGATGAAAAAAGCGTTTACTCGTATGAAGAATTAAATGCTGATACTGGTGCTAATTATGTTGAGATATTGAATAACCCTTTGCGCAAAAGACTTGCTCATGTCTCCTTTCAAAGTGATTTTGAGATTGATTCAAATATCTTCAATGGAACAAAACCGTTAGTTCTTCCTGTTGAAAAGGGGAATACATACACAAACTTTGTATTTACAACAGCTAAATGGACGAAAAACGAAAAAGGGCCTTATTTTGATAATACTCCTTGGTTAGACCGAACTTTACCTTTCGATGGTGCGAAATATCCCTATCTAACTGTTAGTGATTTTTTAGAAGAAAGACTTGTAAGGATGCCTTATAAATTGAATGAAGAAAGCTTTTTTAATGGCAATTTGATGAGTGGAAGTGGTTTTTCTTATTTATTGCCTATAAAAAAGTTGTTCTTTGAATTCTTTAGAGTTGATGAGTTGAAAGGTGAAGTATGTGGTCGGAAAATGTTTGAAATACAGGAAAGGGCAGGAGAGTGTGTTTCTGTAATTTTGCGAATTCCAGTAAAAGGTGGTTGTGTTGAATATAATAGATTGTATTTTGCAAACAATGAGCCAAGTCAAGCAGCAAATGAAGGTGCAATTGTTGATAAGAAATTTGGATTGGCCTTGTTTCCACCAATACGTTTTGGCTTAAATGAAAACCCTCATTATAGAATTGCTGTTTTTGATAAGGGCGCGGATGATGTATTGATAAATTGTCATCAATCGTCTCAAATTGTAGAAATAAAACATAAAGTTGAACGACGTAAAAAAACAACATTAGGGAATGTCGAAACGTGTAGCGTTGAATCTTATGTAGTAGAGAATTGTTTTGATCTAATTGCCATTTCTGTCGGTCGATCTGAGGGTGTTGTTATTCCTTGTTTTAAACAAAATAGGGGCCAGTCTCAATTTACCTTTGCGGTGGATTTTGGGACTACAAATACTCATATAGAGTATAGTGTTGATGGAAATCCTTCATCTCCCTATTCAATTGAAAATTCGGAAAAACAAATTCAAAGACTTCACTTGAATTATAATATGGACGCAGATATTGACGAAGCTTTGGATAATAACTTTATACCAGGCACTATTGGAGATCAGAATATATGTACATATCCAATGCGCACCGTATTTGCAGAACATAAAGACCTTGATTACTCAAAACCAACTTATACTTTAGCAAGCGGAAATATTCCATTTTTATATGAAAAAGCAATTATGCCACCATATAATAAGATAAAAACGAATCTAAAATGGTCTGTCCATGAAAAAGAACGGATAAGACTTTTTTTGGAGAATATATTTATATTGCTAAGAAATAAGGTGCTCCTTAATAATGGGGATTTAGAGGCGACAAGAATTGTATGGTTTTATCCCGCAAGTATGACAGAGGCTCAATGTAATAGATTTAAGAATACTTGGACTGAATTGTATAAAGAATATTTTGGGCTTAATTTGGCGAACTTGATTATGATGTCAGAATCTATAGCTCCATATCATTACTATCAAAAAAAACTGGGGGCAAAATCGAATGTAGTCACTATTGATATTGGCGGTGGTACTACAGATGTATATGTCGTTGAGGATTATAAACCCAAAATGCTATCCTCATTTAGATTTGCTTCCAATGCAATTTTTGGAGATGGATATAACTGGGATGCGGATAATAATGGATTTGTTACGTCATTCAAGCCGGAATTTGTAATGGCTTTCGAAAGCAATAGACTAGAGGAATTACAGCATGTATTTAATGAAATTGCATCAAAGAAAGACTCTTCGGATATTATTGCTTTTTTATTTTCTTTATCGTCAAATAAACATGTCAAAGAAGCTAATATTAGATCTGTAGATTTCTTGCAGAAACTTTCAGATGATGATGACCTAAAATATGTGTTCATATTATTCTATTCTTCAATTTTGTACTACGTAGCAAGATCAATAAAGGCAAAAGGGTTACAAATGCCTCTAACCATTGCATTTAGTGGAAATGGTTCTAAAACATTAAGTGTGCTTTCTTCTGATAAAGGTGTTCTTAAGAAGTTTGCAAAATTGATTTTTGAAGCTGTTTTTGATGAAATGTATAGTAATACAAATGATTTGGATATAATATTTGAAGAAAAACCCAAAGAGGCAACATGTAAAGGCGGAATAGCAAAACCTGAATCTCAGAATTTTGATGAAATTGATGACATAAAGAGTTCTCTTATAGGATATGATATGGTAACATTTGCTCATAACCACTCTTACTCTATTATTGATGAAAGAATATTGAATCAGATATCTGAGGAGGTAATTAGATTTATTGAATTCACGTTCACTTTGAATAAAAATAATGATAGTTTCTTTGTTAAAAGATTTAGTGCAAATGCCAAAATAGCGGATGAAGTTAAAAGAATCTGTTTGTGTAATTTACATGAATATACAAAGAAAGGTCTTCATAAAAAACTTGAAGAGCTAAGAAGTTTAGGTGCAGAGGGGGATATTGAAGAAACTTTGTTTTTCTATCCTTTAATTGGTGTATTGAATAATTTAGCTCGAGAAATTGCAAAAATTAAAACAACAAAGTCATGAAGCAGTGCAAAAAGAATACATTGATAGTTATTCTACTATTCATCTGTTTGTGTGATTTGTTGTCAGAGAATGTAGATAGAAATAGAAATTACACTACAAAAAATGAAATTAATGCGTTGAACTTAGAGAGTGGATCTTCAATAATTGGAGATTCAGATAATAAGGAAAAGGATTTACTTTTATATTTGTCCTTAGCACTAAATGTATTTTCTCTTCTTGGACTATCATTTGTGTTATTAAAACAAAGAAGAATAAGAGAGGTGGTTATTGAAGTAGTTACGAGCAGTGAACGGATAAATAGTTTTATAGAGAATAAAGTGTCGAAGCCTCTTTTTGTTTCTCAAGAAAGAATGACTAATAAAGAAGTTGAAAGATTTGTAGATATTGCTTTGGATCGAAAAGTTTCAACTATCATGGATGAAGTAAGGTATTGTATGAATCTTGATGAAACTGAAAGAAAAAATACTAATACACAAGGATTTTCTAAAGTAACTAAAGAAGATGATAAATACATTTTGTATGCTTCAGCAGTTAATATGGAAACTGGATCATTTCATGAAGTGACAATGACTCCTAATGAAAATACAATCTATTTGTTGAGACTCAAGAACAAAACAGAACAGGAATGTCTGTTTGAAGTATATGAGAACGCTCATCAAGCAGTAATACAGTCTCCAAACTTTTTGAGGTTGGCATGTGATCTGCAAAAAGTGGGCTCAACTAGAGTTGTTTGTGTTTTTGGATTGGCTAAAAAACAAGCGGAGGGTTGGGTTATTATAAAAAAAGCAAAAGTAAAATTTGAGTAGTATATGGAGTTGCATTATATTTTAATTTGGTTGATTATTATTGGGATAGTCACTTTTCAGATAAAGTTTTATCGATATAACAAACAAAGAATAGGAGCGTTTAGGGCTATCTTTCCAGATCTTGGGGGAGGAGTCTATCAGATCTTAAAAGAAGAGAATTCAGATGTAATCAAAGGTATTTACTCTCCTCATGAAAATAAAAATTTCAAGGAGGTAGTGTCTGCCATTAATAACTATCTGGATAAAAATAGAGCAGCTGTAAGTGACTTTCATCTTATTAAGGATATTGTTGAAAGGAATTGTGATATTCATGAAGGTGAAATAAATACACAAACACCAATGCCATTGTATTTAGGTTTGATGGGTACGATGACAGGTATACTTATTGGTGTGGGTTTTCTGGTTTTTAATGGTGGTTTATCAGCGTTATTAAGTACTTCTTCAACTGTAGGGGGGAAGGGTATAACAGAGCTACTTGGTGGAGTTGCGATTGCGATGGCTTCTAGTATCTTAGGGATATATCTTACGACAAGAAGTTCTGCAAGTATGAATTCAGCAAAAATCAATATTGAAAAGAATAAAAATGATTTTTTTAGCTGGGTACAAGCAGAACTTTTACCTGAATTATCATCGGATACATCAAATACGTTGAGGTTGTTGACCAGAAATCTAACGAACTTCAATAATACATTTTCTGCAAATACCCATGAACTAGGATTAACTCTAAAGGAAATTAATTCTTCATATAAGAATCAGGCGGAGTTGATGAAAGCAATTGAACGTCTTAAGATGCAGGATGTTGCAGCCGCAAATATCAACGTGTTACGAGAGTTGCAACAATGTACAGATGAGCTTGGAGTGTTTAATAAATATCTGCATTCGGTTAATGATTATCTTATAAAGGTTGATACATTAACTGAAAGTCTGAATCAGCATTTGGACCGAACTCGTTTGATAGAGGATATGTCTAAATTCTTCAAAGATGAAATTCAACAAGTAGAGCAGAGAAAGGGAGCAATCAGTCGATCAGTTGGAGCAATAGATGATACACTTCATAAGGCATTAATATCGTTACAAGAAAATACAGATGCTCAATTTAAGACACTGACTAAATCAACTGTTAAACAATACAATGATTTTGAGAAGGTAATTGTTCAACAACAGGAAATTCTTCAACAAAAAGTTCATGAAACATCGGCAATTCTTTCTGAACTTAAAAATCTAACATCAGTAAAGACAAGTATGGCCAATCTTGAAAAGGCTACTAAAGACCAGAATCATAAAATTGATCAGTTGACATCTGCTATCAAGGAATTAGCACAAGTAAAATCATCAAATAATGGTAGCACATTTCCTTTAATTCCTAAATGGGCTAAAATTTCAGTTTGCTCAGGCTTAGGATTAGTTGCGTTTACTTGTTTGTATTTTATTACGGTTAATGTATTGTCTTTATTTGGGATTTTGTAATGGTAAAAGAAAAAAAAGAATCGTTCTTCTGGACAAGTTATTCAGATTTAATGACTAGTCTTTTTTTTGTGATGTTGGTACTCTTTGTTTTAACTGTGGTGTTGTTGAAGAAAAGAGCAATTGCATCAGAAGAAGCTATTAAACGTGTAAATGAAGTAACTGAAGGCTTGAAGAAATTGAATAAACAATATTATTCATATGATGATGTGACAAAGCGTTATAAGCTGAATGTAGATATCCAGTTTCTGCCAAATCAGGCTATTATTGAGAGCGCAAATGGTTTTAGACCAAATGAAGATAATCTAATAAAAGCAGGACGAGACTTATATAGCCTAATGAATAGTATTACTAAGAAAAATGCAAATATTAATTATCTACTTATTGTTGAGGGGAATACTCAACGTTCTCAAAATAATTTTCGTCTAAGACCTGATGTCGGTTATAAATTGAGCTATGAGAGAGCATTGGCATTAGTTAACTTTTGGAAGAAGTCACACATTGACTTTGATGAATTTAAAAATTGCGAGATATTGATATGCGGAAGTGGTTACTTTGGTAAAAGTAGGACTCCTATGCGTGGCATAACTGACCCGGCTTCAAACAGAAAATTTTCAATTCAAATAACTCCTAAAATTGGAAAGATTGAGATCTAAAACATTGAGCCGACTATTTCTGTTTGGAGTTCTACTGTCATTGTGCAATTGTACAGGATGTTCTTCACGTCAGAGTCGTCATGAGCGAACTTCTCGTAATTCAGCTATTGATATTCGAAATGATAAATCCTCAAGATTAACAAGAAGTCGTAGTGGTACATCTATTCAAATGATAAATGAAGGTGGGGTTTATAAAGTGCCAATAGCAATTAATGGAGTAACGCTAAACTTTATTTTTGATACAGGAGCATCTGATATTTGTATTTCGCCTGCTGAAGCCGCAGTTTTGTTTAGGCAAGGGACTCTTTCTGAGAATGATGTCATAGGTAAAGAGCAGTATTCAATAGCAGACGGAAGCGTTGCAGAAGCGGTGTCTGTTCGTCTAAAGTCAGTGACGATTGGAAATCGTACAATTCATAACGTAAAAGCAAGTATCATTGATAGTGAAACAGCTCCTTTATTGCTAGGTCAATCAGCTCTTTGTAAGTTTGGTGAAATTTCTATTGATTATGAACGAAGAGTGATTAAGTTTGAATAGCATTTCCGGCGGATTCCGAAAAGCCCATAGAGTAGGAGAACTTTAAATCTATTTGTATGAATTATTTTTTTGAGTGCGTTGCGCAATTATGCAACCTTAAGTGGCAGAGCAAGAAGAAGTGAGTATTGGTTCTTTGCCTTGTATTTCTATGCCTTCTTGTGGCTGTCGTAATTGATAGTATTGCAGGAACGACCATTCAGCCGCTGTTCTATGGCTTATTGTTGTCTTAGGCCTTTTTATTCCGGGATTGGCTGTGACAGTTCGCCGTCTGCATGATGTAGGAAAGAGCGGTTGGTTTTACCTGATTATTTTAATTCCTATCATCGGCGCTATCTGGTTGTTGGTGCTGATGTTTATCGAAGGCAATCCGGAAGAAACGAATATGGTATATCCGAAAGAGGTAACTGAAGAGTTGGCGTAACACTTTCGTTACACATATTTACGACGTTCAATCACTCGACAACTGGTGATTAAGCGCTGTTTCTCATTATCGGTTAAACTATTGAAAAGGTCGATGACCGTTTTCAAGGTTGAGGTGTCGATTCGTAAAACGGGTTGGGCCTTCTCATCGGCTCGAGATTAATAAAATAGTCATGGATGTAGATTAAAGAAGAACTCCGTAGGAACACCAGGCAAGCAATTATAAAGCACAAAACTACCGATATGGAATTGCTATTTTAAAGGTATATCCCGACATTGAAATGTTTTTGGAAGAAGACATTGTAACAAATTCATTTCTGGATAAAATAACAAGTCAATATTTGGAAGCTTCAGAATTGCCTCATTTCGAGTTAATAAACATTGATTCCTTTTCTCTTGTTAAATCAGAAAGCGTATGAAAACTGTGATTAAGATTATTTTAGCTGTTCTGCTCTTTTTCTGCTTGGCGGATATGCCTTATGGATATTATCAACTTGTTAGGTTTGCAGGGCTTGTCGGGTTTGTAATTCTTGCATATCAGGCAAACCAACTGGGTAGAAATACAGAAATGATTATTTGGGGAGCCTTAGCATTACTGTTTCAGCCCTTTTTAAAAATTGCACTTGGCAGGGAGATGTGGAATATTGTTGACGTGATTGTTGGCCTTGGATTGATAATCTCAATTTGGATAAGGCCGAAAACCAAGATGTAGTTTACATTATATACGGCGTTTAATCACTCGACAACTGGTGGTTAAGCGCCGTTTGCGTTATCTATTAAACCTTAGAAAAGGTCGATGACCTTTTTCAAGGTTGAGGGTCGGTGGCTGTGAAAATGGGCTTGCCCATATCATCGGTTTTGAATAAAGAGAATCTGAAATGTATTTGCAATTGTCGCGTATGATACAGGAATATGGAGATAGGAGAGGAATGATCTTAATAAAAAACGAAACCCGATAGCTTGAATTTCTTCAGGGGCCACCGGGAATAAGATGTACAAAGATATATCGGAATTCTGTAATATGCAATACAAACACAATGAAATACAGCGAATTTGAACATATAATGTCGGAAGCAAGGATGAGTCGCTATCTAAATGCGTGTTGTGGGGATAAACGAAAAGCAATGGCATTGTATAAACTCAATCTTCGATTGTCGCAAGAATTATTTACGGTGATTAGCTGTTTTGAAGTAGCATTAAGGAATGCTATTGACAGTAATTGCACAGATCGGTTAGGTGCTGATTGGTTGCGTGATGCAGCGGCTTCAGGAGGAATCTTTAATAATAAGAAATGTAAACTATCAGAATCAAATATCTCTGATGCAGTTTTGAAATTAAATCGTTCTTATACGCATAGTAAATTGGTTGCAGAAATGGGTTTTGGATTTTGGCGATTTATGTTTGCCCAACATCAATATTCTGCTACGGGACAAGCATTGCTCAAAATATTCCCTGCAAAACCCAAAAGCACACCATCCTTTCAGTACAATAATACTTATGTATTTAATCAACTTGCGCTAATCAATGATTTAAGAAATAGAATAGCTCACCATGAACCTGTTTGTTTTCAAATTAAATCCCATAAAAAAGAAACAACTTATGCCCGGCAGCATTATGTGATGATTCGACAGTTATTTCAATGGATGTGTATTGACGAATCGTCATTGCTCTCAGGTTTGGAACATGTGAATGCTATTTGTGATCAAATTGATATACTATAATTATAGTGCCAGATCTTCAGCCTAAAAGAAGACAACTACTACTATCGTAATTGATAATATTGCAAGAACGACTATTCAGCCTCTGTTTTATGGAGTATTTTATTTTATCGTTGCATTAGGCCTTTTTATTCCTGGATTGGCCGTTACAGTACGCCGTCTGCACGATGTAGGGAAGAGCGGTTGGTTTTACCTGATTATTTTGATTCCTATCGTTGGTGCCATCTGGTTGTTGGTGCTGATGTTTACCGAAGGAAAACCAGGTGAAAACGAATACGGTATCAATCCGAAAGAGGTAACTGAAGAGTTGGCGTAATACTTTCGTTACACATCTTTACGACGCTTAATCACTGGATAACTGGTGAGTAAGCGTCGTTTTTATTGGGTATTCGGGGCGCGACTTGAAGTCGCACTCCGAATGAGGGGATTTCAATGAATTTTTAAACCGTTGAAAAGGTCTGCGGCCGTTTTCAAGGTTCGGGACGAAGGCTATGAAAACGGGCTTGCCCTTTTCATCAGCTTAAATTGATCGCGACAACCTATTCAATTGCATAAAGAGGAATATTGGTCATCCAGGACTCTTCATGATAATCGGCGAGCGAAGTGCGGATCGCTTTGGATGGATTAAATTTTTCGCAGAAAAGCCGAAAGCTCTTTGCTCTCAGGCTTTCACCTGATTTTACCTCAATTGGAATAATCAGCCCCTCTTCCTGTATTATGAAATCAACCTCAGAGGTACTTCTTTCATTGGTCCAGTAACCGATGTACCTTTCGTTCTGAATACGCAATTGCTGCATAATGTATTGTTCGGTCAATGCTCCCTTGAATTCCGTGAAGATGGAATCTCCTTCGATAATGGTTTTTGCATTCAATGCAGCCATTGCGCTTAATAATCCTACGTCATGCAGGAATAGCTTGAAAGTCCCGGAATCCTGATAGGCTACTAAAGGCATTCCCGGCTTTGAAACCCGATGACTTTTCAGTATAAGGCCACAATCCACCAGCCACTGTATAGCCAACTCAAAATCCTTTGCACGGGCACCTTCCCGGATAACTCCGTAAATAAACTTCTTATTCTCTTTGGCCAATTGAGCCGGGATACTTTGCCATACCATTCTGATGCGTGGTACTATTTCTCCGGGCGCATGTTTGGAGAAATCTCCTTCGTAAGAACTCAGAATGCGGTTTTGGATACGCCGCACCAGTTGCCAGTCTCTGGTTTTTACAAATGCGTCAACGACTTCCGGCATTCCGCCTACATAGAAGTAGTAACGAAGATATTCCTTTAGCTTTTCCGTGAAAATGGATATAATATTCCACTCTTTCTTTCTAAGAGCATCAACCAATGCTGATTCACCCATGGCGAACAGGAATTCACCAAAGGAAAGTGGCCTCAAATCCATAAAGTCAACTTTGCCAACCGGAAATGAGATGCTGCTATGTAGTCCCATCCCCAACAACGAACCGGCTGCAATAACATGATATTGCGGTGCATTTTCGCAGAAATATTTCAATGAGGTTATCCCCCGTTCGGCCGATTGGATTTCATCAAAGACGATGAGCGTATCACCGGCTGAGATTGTTGTCTGGGAATGTATTTGAAGAATGGTTATGATGCGTTGAATATCAAAGTCTTTGATAAATATATTCTGTAGTGAAGGTGTTTCTTCAAAATTCACATAGACCATTTGGGTAAAAGATGTGCGGCCCAATTCCTGCAAAAGCCAGGTTTTCCCTACCTGACGCGCTCCTCTTACAATAAGTGGCTTACGGAACTTGTCCTCTTTCCGCCGAATTAAATCATTGATCTTCTCCCGAAACATAGATATGTTGTTTTATTTGTTGCTAAGGTACACTTTTATCTTGATAAAAGTGTTGTCTGGATACATTATTATCAAGATAAAAGTGTAAATGCTTTGAAGGAGCAGTCAGATATAATCATTGTCTTGCTTTGAATTGTAAAGAATTTTTCAGCAGCCCCTAATTAAAGAAACTGAATTCTTATTGTCAATTGCATTTAAACAACTACTTTTACTGGTTATCAGCGACTAATGAATTAATCACTACTAACTATTATAAACAAGAATCATGACTGTAAACCGAACCTTTGGAATTGGCTATGATGAGCATGAGCCAGTGGTGTCAGAGAAAAAGAAGATTGAATACATCAACCTGAAACTGGCCGCCGATGGTTATCCGACATGTAGCTACGGAATCAATACTGATTTTCTGGAGATTGCGAAACCATTATTGAATAACTATAATATCAAATCGGAACTGTTATCCAATAATGCATCACCGATAGGTATGCGTCTCAGGGATTTCCTGAAAGATTACCTGAAAGATGTACCCGGTGACAATACTTTTGCTTTTCCGAGAAAGTCGTTTATTCTCGATCGCTATGGATTGGCGCGTATTATATCCATTCCTCCGGGGGCTGATTATTACGAAAATGACCAGATTACAACGTATCGTACAGCTCAGGGGATTTTGAATAATCCGAAGTCAGATCGTCGGACAACGAAAGGTGTATTCCACGTTGCAGAAGGTGGGCTGCCTATCGCGGATGATAAAAAGGCAGTGCCCAAAGTAACTTTCTGCCGGTTGTTGCAACACGCTCTGAATCCGCCTAAAGATATTATGACCTTGCCATTTACGGCAAATCTGGAAGAACCGGCTCAACTTTTTGTGAGTTTGATGCTGAGACCCATTGTTGTTCCTGAGGTTCCCGGTGTAATCCGCGAAAAATCAATGGAAGTCGTTTTCCTGGCTCCGGGTTCACTGGTTTCTAATCTGGATTTCGTTGAATCAATCTTTGGAAATGCAGGAGATCCATTCCTGCCTGAAAACGACGCTGCATTGTCACCGGAAAACTGGACAGGACATACCGGTTGTGTGATTCTGGCTCCGCACATGCAGACCTTGACCAAAAAAGAGCTTGGCCTTCCTCATTACGACGAAGCGACCGAACGCCAGCGTCGTGACGGTATGTGTTGGAAAAATGAAGATGAAAAATATAATGATGGCAACGCTTTTAAAATTACTTGTCGTGATGAGCGCGGTGTTGTTATCACATTGATCTCCGATAACTATTTCGGTTATTGTAAGAAAGAGGTCAAAACCATGATTAGCTATTCTGCTAATTTATCTGGTTATGCCGAAGAAGAGCACGCGGGTGGTGCAATTGCCTTCCGTAGCTACAACCTGGGAGAGAAATGTTACATTGATGAGCGCATTCCTTCCAATGGAATGAACTTTGCCTCATTTGTTTCCCTGTATGCCGATTTGGTGGACTTGCAGAAAGAGGGTTATGCGATTGACCGGAATCACAGAAATGTGATTTATGTTCCGGAAGACGCAGTATTCGATTTGAAAATGCAAAGTATTACCTGGAAGCAGGGAGCCGGAAAGCAATCGATCAAATTGTTACCATACAGAGTGTATATCTATCCGAACGGTTACAAAGTTGAAATGAAAAAGCGCCTGGAAGGTCCTAAATGGCACCTGGTAGGTACGTATGCCGAAGGAACACTTTGTCATAAACCCTGTACTGTTTCGGGCGGCGGTAAATCCGAGATTTCAAAATCCATCAAGGATGCGATGATCCAGGGATCGTACATCGTCGGCGACCTGAACGAAGATATGGATATGGTGGAAAAAATCATGGCTCATGATTTTTCAACCCGCTTTAAAGTTCCGGCTGATTATTCGGTAAATAAACCCCGTCACATCTTAAGCCCCAAGCGCTCTCTGGGATCGGTGATTAAATTGCTGACTCCATCCGATATGTACACTGATGAGTACAATGAATGGTTGGCATCACTCCCTCAGCGTATTAGAGTGTTGATCTACGTTATTAAAGGTAATTACTCTGCAGAATGGGATGCTGACTGGAGAAAATATTTCTCGGTGGATAAGGTCAACGGCATTCCCGGTAATGAGTTGAAATTCCAGAATAATAAACTGTTGTCGAACTATCTGCGGGTAGGACACGAAGAGGACGGCTCATGGAGAATATTCCTGTTACGTCAGGACTTTAACCCTTCAGCCAAAGTTCAGGTTGAAGATGATATCACGGCCTCTATTATATTGGGTGCTGATAAACTGTCTCATTTGAATCCGGAATACAAGAATCCAAGTGTGAAGATTGTCAAGAACTGCGAAGCACGCTTATTCCAGCGTCCGGACGACTGTATCATTAAAGGATATGACAAACAAGGGGAAAAAGACCTGTCAAGTCCCGGTACCTTCACTTCGAACTTTGAGCCGCTGACCCGCGAACAGGTTCAGGCGATTAAGGATGACGCTATCGGATTTGAGTTGTACACTCAGCCGGTGAAAGACCTGATCAACAACTTCCTGGCAAGCGATAGCCCCGAGTTTTTGGTTATTCCTTCGGAGCCCCGTTTGGTGGATGGCAAGCCGTCTAAGAATCCGCGTTACCTGCAAACCCGCCCTGATTTGGTTGATCCGCTGGATAAATATGTGGGTGAAATATCAACCCGTATTTGCCGCAGTATTCCACTGGATAAACCGTTGTATATGCCTGTGAATGCAGTGCTTCCGGGACGTAGAAACAACCCGGCCGAACCGGAGAATAATGTTCCGCCTTTGGCTGTGTATAACCCAATCCATTACCAGGAGTTACCTGAATTGTTCATCGACTTCATCTGTAGTATTACAGGTAAATCGCCATCAACAACCGGTTTTGGTTCTGAAGGTGCATTGACAAAAGGTCCGTTCAATAACTTATTGCCGGCTGCTGACTTGAACAATGCTTTCTTATCGTATATTCTGACAGACTACCACGGTTTCAGTACAGCTGCCGGTTACGTTGGACCGAAATACAAAGTTGACCATGACGTTAGCTTATTGATTCCCGAGATCTGGTGTCGTATGACGGTGGAAGAACGCGAGCCGAAGTTCCTGATCGAAAACGGATACCTGGAAAAAGTGGAAGACTTTGAACACAACGGACGGAAAGTAGATGCCAGTTTATTGGGGTACCGTATCACAATCAATTTCGTGAAACACTTCATGGCACGTATTTTCAGCAAAGCGGATGCCGTATTTAGCGAAGACATGCTGCGTCCTGAACTTCAGGATATGGATATGTTTATTGCTTCAATCGACAACCTATCTGTCACTCAGAAACGCGTAGCTGAAGGTTTGATGAAAGATGGAACCATCGAACGGTTATGTCCTCCATTGAAAGCTTTGGTGCACATCATGATCGATGGCCATTACAAAGGTAAAGACCGCAATCATCCGGATGTCCGGAAAATGTTTGAGCGTGAGGTTGTTTTGAACAGTGACTGGTACAAGGCCCGTCTGGTTGAAAAACAAAACCGCGATATTGCATTGTGGACCAAAAATGTCGCTTACATGGAAGACGTTTTGAGCCGCAAAAACTTTGCCTCTACAGTAGTCCGGTTGGATCTTCCATCAAGACTGGAGGCGGCGAAAGCGAAGCTGGAAATGGTAAGCAGTCCGTCATATCTGGATTATCTGAAAGGTTCGTTGGGTGTTGATCCGATGCAACCGATTGCCGAATAGATTTCTATGACTGAAATATTTTGAAGGGGTGCCGAAAGGCGCCCCTTTTTCTTTTTAGAAATATCACTATTGAAATAATCATGAACATCAATTCGTTTTTAGAGAATAAGAGCCTGTTTAAATTTTACCGAAACATTTTTATACGTCATTTTTTATTTTGGCTACGTATAGTACCGATAGCTATCGGTATCGTATGGAATGTCATCCTCATTGATGGACAGTTGTTCATGCTCGTTTCATATAAGGATATAAGTCTCCTTTCTTTGCTCCTTTTTTAGTCTCTTTCGGGCCTGTTTTTCACTTTTCCCCCTTGATTTAGCCCGCTAAATCTACTGGATAAAAGCAAAAAACAAGGCTCTATAACGAATAGTGTGGGTAATATCATAACTTAGGGGAATATTTCCCTAAGCTTCGTGTAATTATTTTGGTAGAAAGAATTCTTTTCAAATAATACAGCCACGAATCCACGAATAAAAGTCAGAAGCACCAAATGTGTTGATTTACATATGAAAATAAAAAACGAACAACACAAATACTTTTCCAGAATTGGAAAAGAAAAGATACTTTCTTATTCGTGGATTAACTTCGTTGATTTTCAATTCGTGGCTGAAAGACTCTTAATCTTTCAGCCTTAAATAAACCATTATAGAGCCAAAATATACCTCGAAATAGTCCTAAAAAGTATCGCAATAAAATTTAAACAGGCTCTAAACAACAAAGCGAAATCCGATTTGTATGAAAATTTCAGGGAAATATAAAATCAAACAGCTCATACTGTTACTTCTTACAGCCATAACTTTCTTTAGCCAATCTGTAGCAGCTCAGAGCGATTCGGTAAAGACGGTTTCTGATACGATCCCCATTGGCCGGCTTTCTCCCCGATGGTATAATTCGAAATACGTGAAGGAGTCTATTGTGCCTGTGGGACTAATCGCGGGAAGTCTGGCTATTATGGCTGTACCGCACCTGAAGGAGGACTTGCAAAGACAATTGAGCTGGAATAATCAATTGAGTAAACATTATATCAATCTGGGTGAAGATTATGTCCGTTACGCTCCGATTGCTGCAGAGTATGCATTAAACCTGTGTGGGGTAAAAGCAGAGCACAAATTTATTGACCGTACCGCGATTCTTGCGGTAGCCTGTGTGGTCAACGATTTTGTGGTGTACAGAACCAAATTGTTGGTACATGAAACCCGTCCTGACCGCCGGGCAAGGGAATCATTCCCATCGGCGCACACTGCTATGGCTTTTGTTTCGGCTACTTTTGTTTCGAAAGAGTTGGGATACATCAGCCCCTGGGTTTCGGCAGTAGCATATCTTTCAGCCGGATATGTGGGTATCTGCAGGGTTGCAGACAACGCTCATTATGTAAATGACGTATTGATGGGAGCTGCTGTTGGTATGATGACCACTCAGGCCTCATATTGGGCCTATGATGCCCTGAAGAGACGATTGGGGGCGAAGTTAACCTTAATGCCGTCTGTACAATCCCGGCAGACGGGGTTTTATGTCAGTTACAGTTTTTGAATAGGTAATTTCTTTAAGATTACTAACTTTGGCGCAAGATTTTGGCGAACAGTTATCTATGATATGTTGAGAAGTGAAACTGTCAGATAAGGTAGAGTATAGTTGGATCTGAAATCAATCTAAAATAAACAGTCTATAAGCAATAAGAACTCACTCGATAATTATGAATAATTCATGGAAAAAGAAGCTGGGGGGAGTTTGTGTGATGAGTATCGTTTCTATTTCATTCGCTTTTACTCAGCAATCAAAAGAACTCTCTTTTTTCATCCAAAAGGCCTTACAAAACAGTCCATTGCTGAAAGATTACCGAAATCAACAGGAACAGGGCCGGATTGACAGTCTGCGTACCCGAGCCGGCTGGGGGCCTCAGGTTTCCCTGAATAGTACGAACTATTATGCACCTGTACTGAACGGATGGGGATATGACCAGTCGATTACCAATGGGGCAAATCTGAATACCGGTGTTTCTGTCTCAAAAGAGATTGTCGGGAAACAGAATCAGCGCAATCAGCTTGAAGCTTTAATCCTGCAAAACCGTTCTCTTCGTAACACCGGCAAAATCTCGGAACAAGAACTTAAGAAGAGTGTTACCAGCCAGTTTTTGGTGGCTTTTGGCGATTGGCAGCAATATCTGTTTAACGATGAAATGCTCAGCCTGTTGAAAAAAGAAGAGATGATTCTCAAAAAACTGGCAGAAAGGGGTACTTATAAACAGACTGAGTATCTGAGTTTTCTGGTCAGCCAACGACAACAGTCGTTGCAGGTGGAACGCTTGAAAAGCCAATATCAGATTGATTATGCTTTATTGGGGTATTTGTGCGGAGTTGAAGATACTACATTTCAGTCATTGGCTGATCCTATGCTTCACATGGAGGTGTTGCCCTCCTTTATACGTTCCGCATTTAGTGAACAATTCGTGATCGACAGCCTGAAATTGAAGAACTGTGATAAACAGATTGATTTCTCCTACAAGCCCAAAGTCAGTATTTTTGCAGATGGGGGATATAACTCTTCGTTAATAGAGAAGCCTTTCCGCAACTTCGGGGTAGGGGCAGGATTTACCGTCAGCATTCCTCTTTATGACGGAGGGCAGCGGAAGATGCAACACAACCGCATTGCACTGGATGAGGTGACCCGTCGCGGGAATCAGGATTTCTTTGCATCGCAATATCATCAACAGATCAATCGCCTGCTGCAACAACTGCAAGCCAATCGCAGACTTACCCATGAACTGAATCAACAGATTACCTATACCCGCGCCCTGCTCGATGCCAATCATAAATTGCTGGAAATAGGAGAGGTGCACATTGCGGATTATATACTGGCTATTGGCAATTACCTGACTGCCCGGAATATGTTGGTATCCAACACCATTGAAGGGTATCAGATCGTCAATGAACTGAACTATTGGAACAGAGAAAAATAAAAAGTACAGGAATGAAAAGACTCCTTCCATTCGCCTTGATAATCGCCCTGACGATCGCATCCTGCAAGGGCAAAGAAGAATCATCGGATGATGAAAAAACTGTAGCCGGGCGCACGCCGGTAGTTGTAGCCAATCCTCAAACCGGACCGATGGACGAGGTGACAGAGCTAAATGCCACCTCCGCATTTATGGTAAAAACCTTCGTGAAATCCAATACAAACGGATATCTTCAGGAGGTAAATGTGCAGCTGGGAGAACAGGTAAGCAAAGGAAAGCGTATGTTCGTCATCCGTTCAAAAGAGGCGGAGCATTTGGGAACAACGGTTTCAGCGCTGGATAGCAGCATGCGCTTCAGCGGGACCGTCCGCATACCTTCGCCGGGGAATGGCTACATTACCCAACTGACCTACCGGGTGGGCGATTACGTGCAGGATGGTGAAACGTTGGCAGCGATCAGTGATATTAATAGCCTGGTCTTTATGCTGGAGCTTCCGTATGAACTGCGCCCTTTTTTGTCCAACAATAAAACGCTTCAGTTGACTTTGCCGGATAATAGCAAAATTACCGGAACGCTGTCCAATTCCATGCCAATGGTTGACCCTGTGGCACAGACACAACGTTTTATCATCCGTATTCCCGGAGGGCTTTCTATCCCAGAAAATCTGGTGGCCCGGGTGAATTTCATCAAACGGACAAAATCGCATACCATCTCTTTGCCTAAATCAGCGATTCTGACTAATGAGGTACAGAGCGAATTCTGGATTATGAAAATGACCGATAACCAGACCGCAGTGAAGGTTCCTGTTCAAAAAGGTATTGAAACAAAAAGCCGGGTTGAGATCTTGTCGCCCGGACTGGCACCTACTGACCGGATATTAATCAGCGGCAATTATGGACTGCCCGATACGGCAAAAGTGGTTGTTGAAAAAAGTCCGGCACGATGAACAAGTTCTTTATTACCTACAAGAATCCTCTGTCTGTAGCTCTGGTGATCATCATCCTGGGCGGAATATATTCCTACAATAAACTACAGACCACGCTTTTTCCTGAAATCACTTTCCCGAAAATCAAGGTGATTGCCGATGCGGGTGAGTTGCCGGTGGATCAGATGATGTTTACCGTCACCCGACCGTTGGAACTGGCGATGAAGAAAGTGTCCGACTTGAAGACCTTACGCAGTACCACCAGTCGTGGAAGTTGTGAAATCTCGGCCTTTATGGATTGGGGCTCTAACATAGACTTAGGTCAGCAGCGGATTGAGTCAAAGATTAACGAAATCCGGAATGAATTGCCTGCAGACATCAAAATTACGGTAGAACGGATGAATCCTTCCATTCTACCGGTAATCGGATACACGCTGGAGAGCCACAGCCGTTCGCCCATTGACCTGAAATACCTTGCCACCTATACTATTAAGCCATTTCTCTCACAGGTGGACGGCGCTTCAGAGGTGCGTGTGATCGGCGGAAAAGAGAAGGAGTACTGGGTGATGCTCAATCAGAGCAAGATGAGTAGTATGAGCATTACACCAGAGAAAATTAAGACTGCGCTGAGTCAGACTGGCTTTGTGAAATCAAACGGCTATCTGACCGATTACCGCCTGCTTTACCTGACAACCACCGATGCCCGGATAGATAACATCAACCGGCTCAATGATGTGATCATTAGCAACGACGGGAAACGCATTGTTACCCTGAAGGATATTGCACAGATCGGCATTCGCGAAGCAAAAGAGTATGTAAAGATTAATGCGAATGGAAAAGAGGGGATTCTGATTGCCGTGGTGAAACAACCCAACGCCAATCTGATAGAACTGTCTGATCGCATGGCCAACAAACTGGATGAGCTGAAAAAGGTGTTACCCCCGGATGTCTCTATTCATCCCTATTATGTGCAGGCTGAGTTTGTCAACGATTCCATCAAAAGCGTAACCGATGCCCTTTGGGTGGGGTTGCTGTTGGCAATCTTTGTGGCAATATTGTTTCTGCGGTCGGTCAAAGCCAGTACTACGATTTTGATTACCATTCCGGTTACGTTACTGCTTTCGCTGATTGTCTTTTATGCAACTGGGCAGACGCTCAATATCATGACCATCGGAGCTCTTGCTGCTGCAATCGGCTTGATCATCGACGATGCCATTGTGGTCGTGGAGCAAATTCACCGGACACACGAGGAGCATCCGGATGAACCATCTTCCCTGTTGGTACAGAAAGCCATTAAATATCTTTTCCCGGCAATGGTGGGTTCGTCATTGAGTACGATCGTCATCTTTCTGCCTTTTGTCCTGATGAGCGGTGTGGCAGGGGCTTATTTTAAGGTAATGACCAATGCGATGATTATCATTCTGGTCTGTTCCTTTTTTGTTACCTGGGTAGGTCT
>JAUZOF010000699.1 GCA_030706585.1 Bacteroidota bacterium | reverse complement strand
AGGCCATGGTTAAACTAAAAGGGACAATAATCGGTCTGGGGAAAATGGGGCTTTCGCATGCTGCGATTGTTGGAGCACACCCCGATGTTGAGATGACTGCCGTATGCGATACTTCATCCCTGATTTTGGATGCCTTTCAAAGATATACCAAAATCAATACTTATAGTGACTATCATAAAATGATTGAAAAAGAGTCACCTGACTTTGTTATCATTTCTACTCCCACTAAATTTCATTATCCAATGGTCAAATTTGCGATGGAGAGAGGATTGCATGTCTTTTGCGAGAAACCATTCAGTTTGACAGACAAGGAGGGTAAAGAACTGACAGAGCTTGCAGAAAAGAAACGATTGGTTAATCAGGTGGGATACCACAATCATTTCATCGGGACATTCAGAGAATTGGGACGATTGCTGAAGCTCAGTGTTATCGGGGATCTGCTTCATTTTACCGGAGAAGCATACGGTCCTGTGGTCATTAAGGAAAAAGGAGGCACCTGGAGATCAAAACATGAAGAAGGAGGCGGATGTCTTTTCGATTACGCATCACATGTGCTAAATCTGATACAGGAAATAGTGGGACGTCCGGTAAAGATTCATGGAGCTTTACTCAAAAGTGAGTACTCGAAAGGCGTCGAAGATGCCGTTTATGCGTTAATGCAATTGAATACAGGAGTATCAGGAGTTCTTTCCGTTAGCTGGAGTGATGAGACTTATCGCAAGATGTCGACATCGTTGACAATCGAGGGAAAAAAAGGGAAGATCATTTGTGATGCTACTGAAATAAAAATATATCTGAAAGAAGCATTGCCCTCAGAGAACCTTCCCAAAGGATGGACTATAAAGTATATAACCGACTTCGCTCTTCCGGTAAATTTCTATCTCCGGGGAGAAGAGTATAGCGCTCAGATTGATTACTTTATTGATTGTATTCGAAATAACCGGCAGACTGAAACAAATTCTTTTGCGCAGGATTTTTACACCGACAAGGTGATTAAGATGATTATGGACAATGCAAAATCGTAAGAATCATGGAAAAGGTATTATTTGGTGATAACCAATTTTTTGCAGTAAATCACCTTTCGGATGCCAAAGCCCGTGAGCAAGCCATCCGATTTAAAGATGATAAAACAATTATCCGGGTACTGGATCAGGCGATAGATTTAGGCATAAATACCTTCATGTGTACGACGCATGATCGGATTGGCAATATTTGCAACTACGCAAAAAATAATCCCCAATACGAAAAGCTCAAAATTTATCCATGCATGCCATATGCTCATAAATATGCAAATGCGGTTACTGAATTAGGAATTATGGGAACGATCAAACAATATGTACCCGGAAACTTATTCGGAACATTTGCTAAAGGAGGAGTGGCTTTTCTAAATAAGGATTTCTGTAAACTCATGGAAATTTTTGTGGATGCAGAGATGAAAATGTTTAACGGCATGAAAACTCCGGTTATTTTCATCCAGAATGTTTTGGTTGATATGTTACTGGGATTAAAGATGTATGAGGTATTTGGGGAATATGACAGATATATCAGGAAGAGATACAATGCAGAACCCGGCTATATCACTATGAACATGCCTGCGTTATATGATGCATTGGAATCAGTAGGAATTCGGAATCCAATCATTTGCTCTTCGATCAATAAGATCGGATTCCGAATGTCGGGTGGCAAAGCAAAATACGAGAAGTATCTGAATGAAAAGGAATTCAGGCCTATAGCCATGCAAGTACTGGCAGCCGGAGCCTTAAATCCCAAAGAAGCCATCGAATATTTGGGAAACTTTCGACGGATAGAATCAGTACTTTTCGGAGCCTCCTCGAAAGTTCATATTGCAGAGACAAAAGAATTAATAGAAAAATATCTGAACTAGGAGCTTTCGTTTCGGATTTGAAGGATCTTCCTTTTTTCACGGTCTCTTGACTAGATAAGAAAGTGAGAAGCCCGGTTTTCATCGGACTTCTCACTTTCTCTTTATTTATAAATCGCTCCTTGCAGAAGAGATTAAAAAGAATGCACAGAATGACTATGAATAGGTTCGTGTTCTGAAACAGGATGTAGTTCTTCTTTTTCCAGATCATCGATCATAAACGAATAGAGAGATTTTGAAACCGTCTGTAAGATCTTTCTGTTTACAACAGTCAGGAATACAATCTTTAGATCCAATCCTAAAGACCAGTTATGGATGTAATGTAAATCATACTCTACCCTTCGCTCCATCTTCCACAACTCATTTGT
>JAUZOF010000698.1 GCA_030706585.1 Bacteroidota bacterium | reverse complement strand
GGGTACTATCTGGATGGCCTCTAAAGGAAACGGACTCTATGAACTGAAGGGGGGATCTTTTGCCAATGCCATAAACTACCGTAAAACCGATTCTCCAACAAGCCTGAGCAATAATCAGGTTTATACCATGCTTAAAGACCGGAAAGGCCGCCTTTGGGTAGCTACCTTTGGAGGGGGAATTTGTGTTAAAACCTCACCATCCGGAGTCAATGAATTCAGAACCTTTTTTAATGATGATGAATGGCTCAAGTACATCCGCTATCTCATGATGGATCGTAAGGGGGACATCTGGGCAGGAACAAGTAACGGAGTGTTCCGTTTCAATCCTGACGCCCTATTGAAAAATCCCAAGGCCTACAAACATTACACCTTTGATATAGAAGACAAAACAAGTCTCAGCAATCCTGAAATCCGCTACATTTACGAAGATTCCAAAGGGCGAATCTGGTTAGCAACAGCCGGAGGGGGATTGAATCAGTTTATGGGCGAAAACGAAAAAGGGCAAGGCATCTTTAAGGTTTTTGGCACACATCAGGGAATGGCGAACGATAATATCATGGCTATCCAGGGGGACAAATCAGGCTGCCTCTGGATCAGTACGGAAAGTGGTTTACACAAGTACAATCCGAAAACCAATCTTTTCCAGAACTACAATTTCTCGAATGATTTTTCCGCCAATATTTTTTCTGAAGCCGCGGCACTGACCTGTCGCAATGGTAAGATGTTGTGGGGTAGCCTCAACGGTTTCTATGCCTTTTTCCCGAATAAACTCAACGAAAGCTACCGGGGAAAAAACAAAGTCGTGCTTACCGGTTTATTAATTTTCGATGAAGATGCCCCAATCGGTGAAAAGGGTGCTCCTCTGAAGAAAGCCATTACTTTTGCCGATAAGATTGTCCTGAAAGCGGCTGATAAGGTTTTCCACATTGAATTTGCCAACCTCAATTTCAAAAATCCGAAAGCTAACCAGTATATGTATATGCTGGAAAATTATGAAAAGCGCTGGAACGTATCGGGCTCATATAACATAGCAACCTATCGCAACGTTCCCCCGGGCAAATATACCTTTATGGTCAAATCGGCCAACAGCGAAGGGGTTTGGGATGACAATGTCACCACGATAGAGGTCATTATCGAACCGCCGTTTTGGAGGTCAACCATTGCGATCCTCCTCTACATCATCTTGCTGGGCGCCGCCGGATATTTCGCCTATGGACTGATTATGAAATTCCATCGCCTGAATAACGCGGTGAAACTGGAACGCCAGTTGACCGATTATAAATTGCGTTTCTTCACCAATATCAGCCACGAATTCCGCACTCCGCTTACCCTGATTAAGGGCAGTGTAGATACCCTGAATGAACTGAAAAGCAAAATGGCGGATCCGTTGCAACATTTGGTGGAAGGTTTGGATAAAAATACCACGCACCTGATGCGTTTGATTGACCAGTTACTGGAATTCCGTAAGCTTCAAAACAATAAGCAGAAACTCAATCTGCAAAAGGTCGAAGCGGTTAAATTCCTCAAAGAGATATTCATCAGCTTCAGCGATGTTGCGGCTAAAATGAACATCGAATACAGATTTCTGCCTTCTCCGGATGTGATTATGATCTATCTGGATAAAAACAAGGTTGATAAAATCGTATTTAATCTCTTGTCAAATGCCTTTAAATTCACCCCCCGTGGTGGAAAGATCACGTTGACTGCCGAAGAAGACGATGCGGCAAACGTTTTGCGAATCTCTGTGGCAGATAATGGAATCGGAATCCCCAAAGAGAAACAGGATCTGCTATTCAGCCGGTTTATGCAGATTAATTTCTCGGCATCGGGCACAGGCATCGGATTATCGCTGGTCAATGAATTTACGACATTACACAAAGGGAAAGTCAGTTTTGCCGAAAACGAAGGTGGCGGTTCTGTTTTCACCATCGAACTTCCTTTAGAGAATCATATTTACGAAAAGGATGATTTTGTAAATGAGCAGGTAGTTATTACGGGGAGAGACAATAAAAAAGAGGTGATGAATCTCTCTGAATTTATTGAAAATGGCAATGAGACGTTGCTCAACCTGCTTCCGAATGTTCCGAGTGCAGATACCAAATACAAAGTACTGGTGATCGATGACAACGATGATATCCGTAATTTCCTCACAGAAAAACTTAGCCCTCACTTTGAAGTTATCACGGCTGAAGATGGGAATATCGGCATCAAGCGCAGTATGGAAGATGATCCGGATCTGATTATTTGTGACGT
>JAUZOF010000697.1 GCA_030706585.1 Bacteroidota bacterium | reverse complement strand
GGACAGACCTGACAACGGGTAAACCATTTCATAGCCCTCCTTCAGTTCCAGCCCTCCTTTTATATTGTCGCAAAGCCGGCCCTGTGGAGTGTAGAGATTCAGCTGACTTTCAGACAGAGTCCAGACATTGCCAAACGATTCAGCCAACCGCTTGATGCCCGTTTGAAAATATTTATTGAAGCCTCCGACTCCATTATCCGGCTCCATTCTATCACGTTTCCCATTGTAACGATAAACGCCGTTTGGAGTTATAAATAGAATTTTGCCTCCAATTTTTTCAATTCCCACTTTCTGGTTCGACGGAAGACCTTCGTTAAATCCGTAGCTTTTAACACGTAGAAGTGTCACGCCATCAGCAGCCAGTTGCAATCTTATTATTCCTTTCTGGTCATGACTAACCCAGACTCCATACCGATCCTCTTCAAAGAATTTAGTCGATTCGTAAAATCCCTTGATACGGCTCAGTTTGGTCCAATGCCCATCTTGTTTCCACAACACAAACATGCCACTATAACAACCTATCAACACGCGATCCGACTTTTCAGAAAGTTTACACGACCAGGCACCTCCCGTATCGAAACTACTTTCAATATGGTCTCCATTAAGGATAAACACTCCTTTGTCATGAGAGCAAAATATTTTATTTTCAATCACATTCAGATCCCACACCTGCCCGTTAAGACTGCTTATAGAATTGAGTTTTAGCGAATATGGTGAAACTGCAATCGGCCATGAGGTATAATAAAGACCTTCGTTAGTTCCCAGATAAACATGATTTCCAAGCAGTTTGGCCGTATATCCAACTCCGTAAAAATTAGGCGAAGAATACAAGGTTGAAAGTGCACCACTCAATCGCAACGTACTGATTCCCCGATTGAGCCCCATCCACAGATTTTCGGACATATCAAAACTCATGCTCAATACGGTATTGTCCTGCAAGCCGTTATTCATATTTGAGAACGTAACGGCTTTACCTTGCCGGTTAAGAATAGCAACACCATTACGGATAGTCCCGATCGCTATAAAACCAGGAGAGACGGCACAACAAAACAGTTCGTTTTCACGGATAAAAGTATCAATTTCTGTATTAAACTTTTTAAGCGAATCATTTTCATAAATAAACAGTCCGTCGTTAGAGGTGGCAATCAAAAGTTGGTTTGCAGACAACGGAATCAACGAACGAATCCGTTTTCCAACAAGCTGTTCACAGTTTTTGGCCATACTAAAGCGGTTCCCCAACAACATAAACAACCCTTTTTTAGTCCCGGTGTAAATTACTCCATTGAACAATACCGAGCAATCGAGTTTCATTCCGGCATCAATGTAACTCACAGCATTTCCAGTTTGTTTAATCAACACCCCGTCAGTCTGGTAATAAATTACCTGATCCGACTGAAAAATATTCCACACGTTTCCAAAAGAACCCTTTTGCCGAATTACATTTCTGGAAATGGAGTGATATTGCTGCCGTCCCGACTTATCGGCTTCAAAATATCCGAACTCGGCAATACCTCCCACGTAGAGTCGCTTGCCGGGCACCATCATCATACTTCTCACATTATCGTTCGGCACCACATAACGGTTCCAGTTCTGCCCGTTATATTCCAGCAGACCCTTGTTATTAGCCACGTAGATCCAGCCATTTACGCCCTGCCTGATTTGCCAGCTCTGCGAACCTGCCTTATACTGTTGTCGTGTAAAATTGGTTACCGGATAGCTCCATTGGGGGAAAAGAGAAAATGGAATAACTAACCAAAAAAGAGATAGTATGAGGTGCTTTTTCATGTTTCTGACTCAAGATTGACTCAACAATTGTAAAATTATATTCCTGAAAACTAAAAATCAATCGATTTCACTCTCAAGACAAGGGTGCAAAGATAATAAATTTACAACGAGGTGGCGATGTCGCGTGGACGACACAAAAACAAAAAAAGGTTTGATTAACGGGCGTTTTTATTCCCATAACAACACAAAACAAACTTACCTTTTGCCTGTTTTAGATAATTTATGCAGTCTCAAATCACTTTTCACCCCACTGTAAAGCTCTTCCTATTTTACTATACGTCAGTTAATAACAGCATTTTCGTTCCTTTTGAAAAGAATACAAGTTAAAAGCATGCAAAAAGCTTTGAAGTTTCATATTTTTTGTATCTTTGTACACTATTTTCTTATATCATATGGAAAAAATAGACAACCTAGATCGCAAAATATTAGAAATCATCACGCAAAATGCACGGACTCCATTCAAGGATGT
>JAUZOF010000696.1 GCA_030706585.1 Bacteroidota bacterium | reverse complement strand
TTAATTAACGGGAAATATGTGAATTCCCAGTCAGGAGAGTGGATTGAAGTAGAAAATCCATATACAGGTAAAATCGTTTCGAAAGTGCCTAAAGGAGACAACCGTGATGCCGAAGATGCATTACAAGCTGCAAAAGGTGCTCAGGATGCCTGGGCTGCACGTACAGCCTCTGACCGTGCTTCTTACCTGAAGAAAATGGCGGAAGTGATTCGCAAAAACCGCATTGAACTGGCGCAGATATTAGTAGCGGAGCAGGCAAAAGTTCTTCCGCTGGCTCAGGTAGAAGTTGATTTTACGGCTGATTATTTTGATTATTATGCAGGATGGGCGCGCATTTACGAAGGTGAAATTATCAACAGCGACCGTCCGAACGAAAATATTTTCCTTTTCCGCAAACCAATCGGCGTAGTGGTTGGTATTTGCCCCTGGAACTTTCCTTTCTTTGTCATGGCCCGCAAAGTGGCTCCGTCTCTGCTTACAGGCTGTACCATTGTGTTAAAACCAAGTAGTCTTACTCCGAACACCACACTTGCATTTGCCAAAATGATTGATGGTATTGGCCTTCCTGACGGTGTGGTGAACTTCGTAACCGGAGGTGGCAAGACTATGGGTAAATATCTGGTGGAAAGTCCGCTGACAGATATGGTTACATTAACCGGCAGTGTGGAGGCTGGTCAGGAAATCATTACTTCTTCTGCTAAAAACGTGACCAAAGTATCACTTGAGCTGGGCGGTAAAGCTCCGGCTATTGTGTTTGAAGATGCGGATTTGGATATAGCCGTGAAGAGTATCGTGGCTTCGCGCGTAATATTCAGCGGTCAGGTGTGTAACTGTGCCGAACGTGTATATGTCCACAAAAATGTTTTGGATAAATTCCTTGAAAAATTTGCGGCAGCTATGAAAGAGGTTACCTATGGCGATCCTTTAGCCAAGCATACTCCGGATATGAGTTCGCAAATTGATAAGAACCAGTTGGATAAGATAGATGCTATGGTGGTGAAAGCCAAAGAAGAAGGTGCTCAAGTGCTTACCGGTGGTAAAAAAGCCGATACTCCATCCGGATATTTCTACGAACCAACCGTCCTGGCTGGTTGTACACAGGATATGGAAATCGTCCGCAAAGAGGTCTTTGGTCCGGTTATTCCCGTATTGACTTTCTCTGAATATGATGAAGTAATTGCCTTGGCTAATGATTGCGAGTATGGCCTTACCTCATCTATTTTCACTAAAAACATCAATACAGCTTTGAAAGCAGTGAAAGACCTGAAGTTTGGTGAGACTTATGTTAACCGTGAAAACTTCGAAGCGATGCAAGGCTTCCACGCCGGTTGGCGCAAATCGGGCATTGGTGGTGCTGACGGAAAACATGGCCTGATGGAGTATCTCCAGACACATGTTGCCTATATTCAGTTCTGAGAATAAGTAGTATAGTTTTCAAATGTTTTGATCACCGTCGTACTTGTGGAACGGGTTTCCATGAGTACGACATTCTGTTTTTATTTATTCCCGTAGTTAACCACCAAACCTCCAAATCATGAAAGTCGGATTATTTATTCCCTGCTATATCGACCAGTTTTATCCGCAGGTGGGTATTGCCACCCTGCAACTCCTCGAAAAACTGGGTTGTGACGTCGGATTTCCAACTAACCAGACCTGCTGTGGGCAACCCATGGGCAATTCCGGTTGCGAAAAGGACAGCGCTAAGACGGCACAGCTCTTTGTCGAAAATTTCAAAGATTACGATTACATAGTCGGCCCCACAGCCAGTTGTGTAGGTTATGTAAAAGAACACTATAATATCATTGAGCAAACAGTGGCCGTCAGCCATGTGCGCCGTCATATCTATGATTTAAGCGAATTTCTGCTGGATGTCCTGAAGATTGAAAAGCTGGATGTCTCTTTTCCTTATAAAGTAGGATTGCACCAAAGTTGTCACGGCCTACGTGAAATGAGATTAGGCGCTTCATCCGAATTGAATGTAACCTATTTTTCCAAACAACGCCAATTACTGGAAATGGTTAACGGACTGGAGTTTATTCAATTAGACCGTACGGATGAATGTTGCGGCTTCGGAGGAACATTTTGTGTCTCCGAGGAGGCAGTTTCGGCCAAGATGGGTAAAGACCGAGTGGCAGACCACCAACGCAACGGAGCTCAGGTTATTACCGGCGGTGACGTTTCCTGTCTTATGCATTTGGAGGGAATTATTCGCAGGGAGGGTAAAGGGATAAAGGTTCTTCACCTGGCTGAAATTCTCAATGGCGCTACTAT
>JAUZOF010000695.1 GCA_030706585.1 Bacteroidota bacterium | reverse complement strand
TTTTCAAACTGGGAAAAATTTACCGTCTGGTTTCTGCCCGCCCTATAATCATCGCTTTTACGGTGAAAAACACCCGCATTGATATAAAACCGTGGGCTTGTATAAGCTGTACTTATACCTTCAGCCCAATAATTTCCATTGGTTTCATACGCCGAATTCAGGGCAAAATCCAACTGTTTGGAATGGAAACCGACCTTCTGCAATTTCATGTCCAGATTACCGCCAATGCTGTTCGTTCCATGTAAATTTCCTCCCAAACCGGAGCCAACCTGAATGTTGTCCAGATTCGGAATTTCCACATAAGAGGTTACCGGATCCATTTTATCGGTGCAGGCGCAGAAAATCTTCATGCCGTCGATGGTTACTGAAATTCTTTCGGTTTGCATATTGTTTATCGTTGGTTCCCAAGCATATCCACCCCTTTTAATTGGATTCACCTTTGGCAACCGTTGTATATATTCATCTATGGAGGATAACGGTTTGGATTCATTAATAGAATCCAAACCTGTTTTTGCTGTCACAACTATTTCCCTGATTTGCAGATTCCTGATGGAATCCACCTTGAATTGAGCCTGTACTACAGAAAATATTCCGGCAAATGTGAATATTGCAAGAGCAATTTTTGTCATACCTCCTAAAATTCCAGTTCGAAATAAATGCTGCTGGCTGTAGTCGTTCCGGTAATGGCATCTCCTTTCAACACCGTACCATTCGCATCCTTTACAATCAGGTTTATTTTCCAATATCCGGTCATGCTCAGGTTCAGTTTCCCTTTATAAATTTTAGCAGTTGCATCGTACGTCAGGTTGACATTATTCGGCGATGTATGGTTATCCATGTCCGGCATTCTGGGGTCGATTTCAACTGTATAATTTTCAACCGGAATAAACGTATACATATCCACCTTTTTATACAAATAGGCTGTAATGTCGTTTGTTCCCACCTTAGGTACAGTCGGGCCTACCAAGGCAAGAAAATAACTGGTATTATCTGTGCCTTTAAAACTCTGATAGCGTATTTTACCAGAGGCCGCTTTAACCGTAGGTTTGTCGCTCACTTTTGCTATTGTATCTGTGCCGTTTGTATAATTATATGTAACCTCCCAATAGTCGGTAGCATCACTTGCCATGATAAAGATGAAATAACCTTTATACAAAGAATTGGCTCCATCAACCTTGCTGATCGCCGAGTACGGACACGCATGACTCATGGAGGACATGTGCATCAATGGTTTCCATGACAGGTTTGCATTCTCAATATATTTTCCTGTTGTGTTATTTTTCAACTGAATATAAACTTCATTATATCCTACTTTCAGGCTACCTGTATCTTTTTTAAATACATAAAAGGTATAATCTCCTTTTGTTATTTCATTCAACTTCGTCAATCCGGCAACCTCTTCCTGCGGTGTAAGGGTTTTGATATCGTACGTGCTGCATGAAGAGAGTTGAATAATGAATCCAGTGGCGATAATAATTATGTATATAGTGCGTATAAATTTGATTCTCATTGTTCTTGTATTAAATACCGACAAAGAAACCAGCCATACCAAGGTGTAGTGAGCATATTTCTTTGCATCCGGTTTTGTTTGACATCCTAAAAATTAATAGCATCAGGTAAATACCTCTTTTATTTTGTTCCTGTATGGCAAAACAACTCCTATACGGAAGATTTTTGCTGATTTCCCGGGCAAAATTTATTGATTGGCATCTCTCTGAATGAATAATCACTAAATTCCTGAATTAGAGTCAGGAAAATCGCTTAGGAGGTACAAACACGTCGGAAGCAACCCTCGTTAAGTGAATTGTTTCCAAACCGGAAAACAGAAGCCTGAGTTCCTGATAAGGAGTCAATACGGCAATATCGGCTCCTAAAAACTCATTGACTTCTAAGTTGAGTACCTTTTTACTATTGCCAGTTGATTTGGAAGTGTTGTTGTCCGTCTCTTCGGCCAACTTTACTTGTTTTTTAAGAAAACATTTTCCCTGGCAACAATTATGAGCTTCGTTTCTCTTGACACACAGGTTCTTTGCTATATAGCTTTTTAAAAGGCCATATTCCAGATAAGGTATCTGATACCGAAAAATATTCAGTAACATTACCATCAAAAGGATTATTGCAAACACACTGTTGTATCTCATTTTTACTTTTGAAGAGTTTGTCCGGAATCCACAAGAAACGAACTAAGTCTTATTTCTTTGGTTTCCAAACGTATATATCGTGTATTCTCACCGCTCTGTTAACATTACTTTCGTTCAGCATCGGCAGAGTACTGTTTTT
>JAUZOF010000694.1 GCA_030706585.1 Bacteroidota bacterium | reverse complement strand
CGCCTTTTTTCAGGACACTTCCCACCGTGCCGCTGGCTTTGATCAATGGCGTTAAGTCCGGATTATTAAATGCATCGATCGGAGTCGGAACAGTAACAATGAATACGTTAGCACCGGGGAGATCTTTAATATTCGAACTGAAAGATAATCCGATGGAACTTCCTGTCCTTTTCAGTTCCGATGCTTGCTTCAAATCGTCAATATTGGCTTCCCGGGTATGATCTTCACATCTGCTAAGCTCGTCAACCCGGCTTATATTGATGTCAAATCCAATAACATCGTATTTTTTGCCAAATTCAATTGCCAATGGCAACCCCACATATCCCAGGCCAATAACAGCAATATGCGTTTTCTCCAAGTTTAATTCCATTTTAATTCCTTATTATTCTTCTTCGTAATAGTCTTTTATATAATCTTTTGTAACCGGATTATTGCCATAAGTACCATACCCGTAACGCTGATAACTATAGTTGTATCCGTAACCTCCGGTGTTGGCGTCAATGTCATTTAACACCACTCCGACATGTTGCATTCTGTCCGTTTTTAACTGATTAATAACCGACTTGAAGAATTTCTTGTTTGTCTTTCTGCTTCTGGTAATATAAATCACACAATCTGAAATGGGTGCCAACGGATATGCATCCGAAACAATCCCGACAGGACTGGTGTCGATAATCACGTAATGGTAACGGCTTTTCAATTCTTGAATCAATTCAAGCATCTTAGGCGAACGTATCATTTCCCCCGGATTCGGAGGGATCGTACCGGCCAGCAACAAATCGAAATTGATTTCCGGCGATTTCTTTATAATAGCGTCGTCTAATGATACCTGCCCCAGCATACAATTTGTAATACCAGTCTCATTCTCAAGAGACAACCGTTTTGATACGGACGGTTTACGTAAGTCCATATCAACCAAAATGGTCGGCTCTCCCGTCATGGCACACATGCTGGCGTAATTAAGACAAAAATGAGTTTTACCATCGCCTGATTCGGTTGAAGTAACAATTACACATGAAGCATCCATTTGCCTTGAAACGAACTTAATTCTGGTGCGAACCATTCTATATGCTTCTGCAATCGCCGATTTGGGTCTTTTAAGCACCGTGATAGTAGCATCATCATGAGTAGCATGTGGCAAACTGCCAATATACGGAAACGGAGACAGCTTTTCAATGTCCCGCTTATCCATTACCTTCGTCTTCAGATATTCCTTCAGAATGATAATCAATAAGGGAATGATCAGCCCCAAAGCTAAAGCCATCATCATGCTCTTCTTTTTGTCCCCGCCGTTAGTGATAGATATCATTCTGGCACGTTCCAGTATGGTATTATCGGGAACATTAGAAGCACGTTGAATCTGAGCTTCGGCACGTTTTTGGAGTAAATATGTGTAATATGTATCGTTCATCTTGAACTGACGCTCAAAGCTATTCATCTGCGTTTCGATGTCAGGCAAAGTCGCTAGTTGACCTGATGCTTTACGCGACTGTGTATCAATATCTTTCTTCTCTATAGAAAAAGCCGCACGTACATTGCGCAATGCATCCGTGAGAGAACCTTTCAGTTTATTTAGTTCCTCCTGATATTTGGCGTAAAAAGGATTTTGAGGCGTGGTTTGCAGCAATTTCCGAATCGTCTCATTATACTGAGTCAGTAAGCCTGTAAGCACCGGATCCACTATACCAAGACTTGAAGGCGTTAACAGCTCCTGATTATTGACATTCTTCTTTATGTAGTCTGCCAGATAGTTTAAGTACGACTCTTTCAGGTTGTATTGTAACCGTTTTTCATCATACGATGTCAGATGGCCTAAAATGGTGGACCCGTATGCATTCAGATCCAGAATTTGGTTGGCTTTTCTGAAATGTTGCAAATGGCTCTCCGAGGTTCTCAACGAATCTGATATATCGCTTAATTGTTTATCAATAAAGGAGATAGTTCGGTTTGCTTCTTCATTTTTACGATTAAGGTTATCCAGCAAAAATTCGTCACACAAAGCATTCAGAAAATCGATATCCCGCTGATACACCGTACCCACAAGAGATACAGCCAAAACCGTAGAATTCTGGGTAACAAAACTTAAGGAAATGCGTGGAGTGAAATAATCAATCAGATAGGCATTGGAAAGAAACGCAAAATTGATTTTCTTCCGTGGTTCAAAATTATCCGTTTTGTTGACAACAACAGAAAAATAAGGAGTATTCAAAAGCGAGCCGTATCGTCCGGTATAGCGCAGTTCATCAAGTTGTTTGTCTTTTTGATGAGCTATCTCGTAAGT
>JAUZOF010000693.1 GCA_030706585.1 Bacteroidota bacterium | reverse complement strand
TTGTCATGAAAATAAGTAAGGGCGGCATCACAATCGCGAAGACAGGAAGCGTAATTGCCCTGCCAGAGTGAAAGGTCGGTTTTGACATCCCACGCATCGAAGCTTTTCGGATTTGTTTCAATGACGGTATTGATGTTGGATTCAGCCAAATCATATTTCTTGTCCCATAAGTAAATGCGGGACAATAAAATGCGTGCATCCTGATAGCCGGGATTGCTTGAAAGAATCCGTTCGCAGGTAGTAATGGCGCCAATTTTGTCACCTGCATTAGCTGCCTGACGGGCGCTAATGAAAAGAGAATCGGCATTAATACGTTGAGCTTTAATAGGATGAATGGAAGCTAAAGCGTAAAATATCAGGCATAACGATAAATTCAAAATCCCTGACTTTGATATAGAACAATGCATAGTAGATATTTTTTAATTCAACAATACAGTGGCAAAACAACAGGTTTATTGTCTTGATATTCAAATAAAAAATGGTGTTTTTTTTATTTGAATATGGCAAATATAAGGTGCGAATCAACTATATTTGCAATTGTGCTAAAAAAATTAATGAAAACAATTTGAGCATGTATCTGGATCCAGACACCTTCACATGCTATGCGGCTTGCTTTTTACATGGTTTTTAACGCCTGTTTGCGGTTATTCTGGATTGACTATTAATAAATTATTTGCACATGAACCCAAAGAAATTTCAAACAATCAGAGAAGCTCTTGCATATTGTATTGATCAGGAGCATTTGAGTTATGAACAATATAGTCGCTATGCCAAAAGAACCCTGAATCTCCATCAAAAGAGTATATGGGAACAACTTGCCAACGATGAATTACGGCACAAGGCATTATTGTCCTCACTTTTGGAAAATCATCAATTTCTTTCCATGTCGTATACTCCCGATGCCAATCCGGAAAATCTTGATTTTCTTCAGATAGAAAAGCCGGTTAATCCGGTAAAAGAAATATTTATGAAAGCAATTAATGCTGAAATTGAAGCATATTATGGATATCGTGATATTGCGCAACAATCTTCAGAAACTGAAATGAAAAATCTTTTTCATCTTTTATCTCAGGAGGAGCTGGTTCATAAACAGACTTTGGAAGAAGAATTGGCAACTCTTGAATAGACGCGGGTAGTAAGCAGTCACTTGTTCTGTGTCTTTTTCTCTCCGATAGGTTTTTCTATCTTTGCAGCATAAGAACTACAGAAAATGCTGAATCTCTATCGTGCATCGGCCGGGTCGGGTAAAACCTATCGCCTGACTCAGGATTATATTCGTCTGCTTTTTGCCGACCGTCAGCCTTATGCGCACCGTCGTCAACTGGCCGTGACCTTTACTAATAAGGCCACCGAAGAGATGAAGCTCCGTATCATCACCGAACTCGACAGACTGGCTCGTGGCGACGCGTCGGGCTATCGTGAGGGTTTGATGCAACATTTCGATCTTTCTGCCGACTGGGTGAATGCTCGAGCGCACCATTTATTAAAGGAGATTCTACACGATTACTCCTCATTCTCCATCAATACCATCGACCGCTTTTTCCAGCAGGTACTACGCAGCTTTACCCGCGAAATCGGTCTGCATGGTGGCTACAACATTGAGATTGACACCGACGAACCGCTGGCAACGGCAATCGACGGACTGCTTTTTTCGCTTGACCAGAAAGAGAACCGTCTGCTGCTTGACTGGCTGATGCAGTTTGCCCGCGAACGCATCGAAAATGGCAAGGGATGGGATATTCGCTATGCCATCCGTTCGCTTGCCGGAGAGATTTTTAAAGAACGCTACAAAAAGAAATTGCCGTTGGTGCGCGAGAAATTGCACAACCGTGAATTCCTCAACGGATACCGGCAAAAATTATATGTCATCACTTCTCGCTTCGAGAAAGAATTGAAACAAACCGGAGAAGAAGCCCTCGCGCTGATGGTACGCCACAATCTGACGCCAGCCGACTTCAAGGGTGGCAGTCGCTCTGCTTTGTTTACTTTCGAAAAATTAGCCGCTGGGGAAGTAAAAGAGCCGTCGAATACCTTTCTTGCTTTGGTGGGTAACCCCGATAACTGGTGCACAAAAACGGCGCCGTCAAAAGGGCACATTGAAGCGGCATACCATGACGGACTCAATGCGTTGGTGGAGAAAATTTGCATTCTGTTCGGCGATGCCTTTGTCGAATACAAAACTGCAGATACCATTGGCCAACACCTCTACGCACTGGGTATCCTTTCAGACATCGACAGCCGCATCCGCCTCTACTCGGAAGAGAACAACCGTCTGCTGTTGAGCGA
>JAUZOF010000692.1 GCA_030706585.1 Bacteroidota bacterium | reverse complement strand
GTAAACTACCTTCGATTCTTTGACAATACGGACGAGGTAAATACCACACTCAGCGACTTTGTCTAACCTGATGGTATTGCTTTTTGGGTAAATGTTCTGAATCAATTTCCCTTCCGGATTCAAAATCTCCACCTTCATATTGGTCAAATCATCGGGAGAATAGCCTGAAAGAATCTGGATATCGGAATTTCGATCTGCAGGATTAGGATAAACGGAGAAACTATTTTTCTTTTCGGAACTTATCCCACTGGCGTTCGATTGTATCTGGGTAATTTCAGCGGCAGTAAGCGCAATATTGTACAAATAAAAATCATCAATGGTACCATTAAAGTCAACATTACTGGATGCTGATGAAGTATCCCACCATTGTGTACGACCAATATAGTTGCGGGTATTTGACAAAATGGCAGATAACTGATACGGCTCGTTGGTGATGGTCGTTGCACTGGCAGTTACCGCACCATTCAGGTAAATCGTTGTCGTTTTAGATTTAGCATCAAAGGACACAGCCACTTTAACCTCCTGACCGGCAGTCAGACTGGCTGATGAGTTAATCAATACTGTGGTTCCACCATTATATTTAAGTCCGGCAGTAAATGCACTTGCACGAAGGAAAACACTATTTCCGCTGCTGCATCCGAAATCGTAAATACGTGGAGCGGTGGACAAACTCAATGGTTTGATTTTTGCCAAGAAAGTATAACTGCGCAGTTTATCCAAAGTACCGTTTGGAACAGTTGCATAACCGTTAGTACTAAATCCGGCAGCAGTGTTTGCCGACAAGTCAAGGGTGCCGTTTACTACGGCACTTCCATAAACAATTGCGTCGTTGTTGTTACCCGATTTATCCTTCACATAGTTCACGACATCGCTTGCATATAAATCAGCCGCATCAAAAGTATATGCCAACACTTTGTTGTTGTTTATATCCCGGGGATAAACATTTACCGTAAAGCTTTTGCTTACCCCATTGATTGTTGCAGTCAGTGTCACCGGAGTAACTGTCTGTGGAAAAGTTACAATACCGTTGGTTGCAATAACTCCGGTATTACTGGATGTCCAGGCAACTGTATTTCCGGAAGGCATGGTAGCAGGCATTACAACATCTGTGTAAATATTTTGAGGAACAGTAAGCGACGCAAGATCTGAATTGGTTGAACCGGTTGTATTATAATTCAGACTGGTTTCTGTCAACTTTTTCACTTCGTATTGATTCAACGCCCTGTTGTAAATATTACAATCTTCTACCAAACCAGTGAAACCACCAATATTCACATCTGCCAATGTCAGGTTTAAGCCGTCAATAACCTGATCAATCAGCCCGTTTATGAATACTTTCAGCGTACCATTTTCATAAGTTAGCGTCAGATTGAAATATTTTAATTTGGTAGGCAGAGTCCAGACTCCTGAAAGAGTACTTTGTGCCCACCAGGAATCAGAAGTTCCTAACGTATTTGAACTGTTGTATGTATTAGCACCAATTTTCACATAAGGTTTTGGTGTTGATGACGCTGTCAAACCATAAGTCAGATTCCCCATAGTCAGTAAAGTTCCGCTATAAGCACTCGCATCAATATAGGGAGTTAGAGAAATCGAGAAAGCCGTTGACGATTGCGGTGACAAAGTGGCGTAAGTCGTTTTGGTTGAAACAAGCACACCGTTTGATGTGGTTGCTGTACCGGTAATGCTTCCATTAAAATTCTCATTGATCAAAAGCCCGTTACTAAGATCCACCGCATCAGTAGGTAACGCCCATTCGCTGCGAATATCAGTTGGATAGCCTTTCGGATAGGTAGAATTTGCAAGCCAGTAATAATAATTACCGTGCATCCAGGTCAGTCTCAACGGGGTATTTTGCGAATTGGCAACAATAAACGGACGAACGTTATTGAGCGTAGAGTTTGTCGTAATCTGGGCAGAATCGGTTTTAGTACCATCCGCTCCAATCGTATATTTCATGATTTCATATACTTTCCCGGAAGTACCTGTAATGGGAACGGAGCAATAAACGATATTCGGATTAGCGTCATCAATGGCCAAACCTCCACTGTAGCACAATTCCACTCCGGCTGTTTGGTGGAATTTGGTTCCGCCATTAGCTAAATATGTTTTGCGCCAGGTTGTTCCGGTCCATTTTGCATAGTAATACAGGTGTGTATTTTTATCGTTACTAATCCGCACCATAGCGAGAACAGGCAAACCATCTTTGTCGAGTGAGGTTTGCCATATCCAGTCGCGTTGGTCGGTCGGCGCATCCACGACTGCATTAGGATATGAAGCCGCATAAGTCGTTTT
>JAUZOF010000691.1 GCA_030706585.1 Bacteroidota bacterium | reverse complement strand
TATGTCCGCCAAAACCAAATGTATTGTTCATTACATAATTTACTTTCTGCTTTCTCGATTGAAATAAAACCAGATCAATACCATCCGGTAATTCCTCATCGGGATCTTTTGTATTAATGATTGCCGGAATAATATCATTTTTGACAGATAAAATAGAAATGATCGCTTCGACTGCACCGGCAGCACCAAGTAAATGTCCTGTCATTGACTTTGTGGCTGTCACAACAGGAACGACATTTCCAAACACCTGTTTTATACCCTTTGCTTCACTGATATCCCCCATTCCGGTTGATGTTGCGTGGGCATTTACGTAATCAATTTGTGCAGCGTTAATACCGACATCGTGCAAAGCCTTTTGCATACAAATAGCGGCGCCCAAACCGTTGGGATGTGTACCTGTAAGATGATAAGCATCGGCTCCCATACCTCCGCCAACAATTTCGGCATAAATTTTTGCATTTCTCTTTTGCGCATGTTCCAAATCCTCCAGTATGAGAGCTCCGGCACCTTCGCCAATAACAAATCCATCCCTGTCTTTATCAAATGGTCGCGAAGCACCTTGTGGATCATCATTCCTTTTTGACAATGCATGCGATGCGTTAAATCCCCCCACAGACGATTCGGTAATAGTTGCTTCCGAACCACCGGCTATCATAACCAATGCTTTTCCCATCCGTATAGTATCAAAAGCATTGATAATTGCAGTGTTTGAAGATGAACAAGCAGAAACTGCCGCATAATTCGGTCCGTGTAGCTGGTTTCGGATTGAAATAACTCCAGCTGCAATGTCAACTATCATTTTCGGTATAAGAAAAGGACTGAAACGCGGAATTCCATCGCCATTGTAATAGGTTCTCAGTTCTGTTTCAAATGTTCCTAAACCACCGTTACCCGAAGCCCATATTACACCTACATCTATTCTTTCCTGCAGAGTCATTTCGGCAAATTTCAATCCCGAGTCACGGATCGCCTGATCGCTGGCAGCAATGGCATATTGTGTAAACAGATCATACGAGCGAATCTCTTTTTTATCCAGAAATTCATCCGGATGAAAATTTCTCACTTCACATCCAAACTTAGTCTTAAAGTTCGTAGTGTCGAATTTTGTAAGGACATTTGCTCCACTTGTTCCGTTCACAATATTGTTCCAAAACTCATTGATTTCATTTCCCAAAGGGGTAATAACACCCATTCCAGTGATAACTACTCTTTTCATTTGTAAATAATTTAGATTTCAAAGGACAAATGGAAATAAGATTCAGCGTAAGCTAATTCCATGTTGCTGCAAATTATGTTCATCATCAATATGGTATTGTGAAGCAACATGCTTATTTCATGTCATTTTATTAATTTAAAAATATACCGATTGGTATATTTATGGATAAAAAAATTATAATCCCTCTATATAACAGCGTAACGTATTCATAATCTTTTCAATATATTCTTGATTATCAGTCAGTTTTCGTATCATTATTCCACCTTCAAGCACAGCCAGAATTGTAAGTGCAACTTGTTCAGGTTGCAGTTTCTCGCTAAATTCCTTCGCTTCAATACCTTTATTCAACAAATCAATTATTTTATCTTTCCAGCGGATGAAAGCTAAAGCCGCTTGTTGTTTAAGAATTGGATGCGTATCGTCCGATTCAACAGCCGTATTCAGAATCGGGCAACCACCTTTAGGAAAGGTTGTTTCGGAATAATTATTGGCTATAAACGGATATGCCAGAAGCTTTTCTCTGTAAGTCTTTCGCTTTTCCATTTCGGTAGAAAACAAGCAAGACATAATTCCGAGATTGAACTTGAATGCCTCCAAAGTAACTTCCTCTTTGTTCTTAAAATTCCCATAGATGCTACCCTTTGTCAAACCCGTAACTTCTGTCATGTCGTTGAGTGAAGTACCGGCATAACCTTTCGTATTGAAAATAGACGCAGTCCGTTCAATGATAAATTCTTTAGTTTTATCTGCTTTTGACATATTCCGATATTAATTTGGATGCAAAGATAATCAAAATATACCATTCGGTATATTTAAATCCAAAATAGTTGCAATTTTAGTTTTATACCATAAATTTCAACCTTTTCTGCAATTCAGTATTTCGGCATTATTCATTTTTGGGTAAAAAACCGTACCTTTGCGGCTCTAAATCGAATGATATATAAACCTATGGAACTTAGCGAACAAGAGCAACTGCGCCGTGAAAGCTTAAACGGACTCAGAGCTCTGGGAATAGAACCCTACCCCGCCGCAGCTTATCAGGTTACGGCTCTTTCGGATAACATCAAATCTACCTATCAG
>JAUZOF010000690.1 GCA_030706585.1 Bacteroidota bacterium | reverse complement strand
TGCTTGCCAGAGGCATCAAACGTCTGAGCCTGCATACGGCATCAAAATACCACGACCTTGTCCGTTTTTATTATGGGAGAGGCTTCTATGTCGATTCTACATCAAGGGACAGGGGTTACGTCCGCGCTTTGATGGTGAAAGAATATTAGTAGAACCAAATAATACTATGTGTCCATTGCTTTCATGCCCACGGTAGGTCGCCAAGAAATGTACGGCTATTATCCTGAATATATTAGCAAAGGCATCAGGATTTACTATCCCGATGCCTTCTACCACAACATCCTGTGGTTAAACTCCTTATTTTTTGTCTCGGCCACAATTCGTCATCAGAATTACCGTCTCCACGTGGGGTGAGTGGTGCTACTGCTATATTCTCTCTTCTACAACATAGTTTGTATTTTTTGTTGCTGTAAAGGTCAAGATATATCCGGTAAATGAAATTACTAACAACGGAATGTGTGTAATCAGCCAGGCCAACGCTGCACCTAGTGGTTATTTTTTTCTGTTAGTTCGTAATTTATAGTGATTGTTTGTTGGACTAATGCCAAGAATTATCTATTTTTCGAGAGAAAGTAGATGCAATTTTGCTAATATGGGTATTATCAGTTCCACAACAACCACCAATAATCTTTAGTGTCATTATTTCAGTAAGTTTATAAATGGCTTGTGCCAACTCTAAACTGTCAGAGCCTTTTAAATCCTTGGAGTTATCTAATTGTTCTGGTGTCAATGAAGAGGTATTAGCCTGTATTCCGTGAAAGCGTTTCTTCACAAGAGGGGTTTGGTTAAAATTCCAACTCAAAGCTTTATATAAAACAGCAGGATGTATGCAATTTGTCATATAGCAAACAGGTTTTCTTTTAACACTACAATCAACTTTTTCAATTGCATCATTTATGGTTGTTCCGTCAAGCAATCTACCAGTATCTCTCAACATAAAACTAATTATATAGGGCAATTTTGTTTGTTCCATTGCCATTGCCATTCCAATTGCTTCTGGTAATGTTGGCATAATTCCAGCATAAAGAAAATCGACACCCGCTTGAGTTAACAAGTCTGCTTGCCAACTATGAAACTCTTTTGCTTCAGTTGGTTGCAAACTTTCAGTTGCTTTATAGGCATCACCCCTGCAACCCATTAAACCCCCAATATACATTTCAATGTCAGACAAATCACGTAATTGTTTTAATATTGAAACGTTGTCTAAAATAATGCTTTGATCATATCCACCTTTAGCAACTCGCTCTTTATTTGCCCGCCTTGTCGGTGTCGTTGCTAAAAATGGCAAATTATTGACTTTTGCTACATCAATATATTGATTCCATAATTCAAATAATGCATCTTTGCCTCCTTGACGATAGATAATATTTGCATAGGCAACAACATTATCAGGCTGCAAATCATATTCTCTTTTCAACCTTTCACCCAATGCACCTTCCATTAAGATAAAAGGGTTTGTTTTATAACAAGAAATAAAACTCACTATTTACTCACCCCAACAAACATTCTGTAATATTTGTTACGTCCCCAAAACATGTATACAATACGGATTTGTTACGGTTACGCTTTCCCCATTAGTTCGTCCTTTATAAATGTTGTGCAGTAGTTTGGTACTAAAAATGCTTATACTGTGTGCAATCCATCAATCCATTTTAATTTCCTCAAACAATTCGTCAATGTATGTATATTGTTCCCATGTTGTGAATGTTCCCTCGTCAATCATACGGTTAATTTCATCACGGCTTGCCCACATTGCATTGCAGGTTTCATCAGGAGCAAGAATTACGGTTGATATGTCTACATTTTGCCGAAATAACCAAACATCAGCCAAACCGCGACATTCAACGTCGCTACACGGTAAGTGATGTTTAATCATTCGTCCGTTCTGCGGCTCAAGAATAATACCTAATTCTTCTTTTACTTCTTTCAATGCCGTAGTCAAGCTATCATCGCCCGCAACCGCATTTCCGCCCGTACATTCCCACATATTTGGGAACGTCTTGTTCGGCGACCTTTGCGATATAAGGTATTCACCGTTGTCGTTCTCAATCCAAACACAAACCTCAAGGTGAAATTCGCCTTTGTTCATGGGCTTGCCACGCTCGTGAACACGTCCTGTTACATTACCGTTTTTATCTAATATATCCCAAAGTTCAACCAAGTTTATTCCTCCATTCGTGTACGTTATACGTACAAAATATAAATAATAAGTACTTCGTCATATTTTACTACCTTCAATTAATTATTTGTAATTATACCACCTGTCTCCAAATTATTCCATGCATTATATAGTTACTTGAAGGTT
>JAUZOF010000069.1 GCA_030706585.1 Bacteroidota bacterium | reverse complement strand
AATGGCTCTTATATCCAGGTTCCTCATTCTGAGTCTTTAGTTGTGGGGAAAAGTATGACAATTTCAATGTGGGTAAAATGCCGTTCATTATTGAATAAGATGAATGTTGTTATGATGAAAGGAGATGGAGGCGGATGCAGAACATCAGGATATTATATTGCTTACGATAATGGTTCAGGTTCATTACCCTCATACGTAAAGGGATTGGGGTATGGAAGTAATAATAATTGTGCAGCTATTCAAGATTCATCTTCATATAATAATTATCAATGGAATCACATTTTAATAGTATATAATCCGCCTGTTCAGAAAATATATTTCAATGGTGTTTTGCAGAATGGTGATTATACTGTAGGTTCTGGTTATGCTATTAACAACTCATCAAATCCATTAATAATAGGCAGTGACTTTTATTCATATTCAGGAGCAAATCCATTCTGGGGGTCGGCGCCATGGAATGGTCAAATTGATGATATTGGGATTTGGAATAGAGCATTGTCTGAAAGCGAAATTACGTCTGTTTACAATGGGTGTAATTTAATTTCTTCTCAACCGTCAAATAAAGACGCCAATTTAGGAAGTGATGTGAAATTTTCCGTAAATAATGGTGATGACACATTGAAATATCAATGGCAATCCAACTCCTGTGATTTAGGATGGCAAAGTATTCTGGATAATTCAACGTATTCAGGAAGTAACTCCAGCGAGTTGATGGTCAAAGGAATCCAGGTTTCAAATCACAACCAGAAATTCAGGGTTATTGTATCTAATTCTACATGTACTGATACTTCAAGAATAGTGTCAATAAATGTAGCAGATACATGTATAAGTTCTCAGACCGTATATGACACTCTGGCTATTAGGCTAAAAGTAGCAGGTATTAATAATTCGATTGCATCAAATCTGGTGAAGATATATCCTAATCCAGCACAAGAAAATCTGGTTATTGACTTTGGAGATTACTCATCTATGTCAGGTTATTCCCTCAATATTAAAAATATCCTAGGTCAAACGGTTTATGCATCACTTGTTAATAAGAAGGTAGTGAATATTGCCCTCTCAGACTGGAGTGGCAAAGGTGTCTATATTGTTGAGATTATCAATAAACAGAATCAAATTGTTACTACTAAAAAGATTCTGATAGAATAGAGATTTAAAGTATCAATAATTACAGAAAGCGACTTTTATTCAATTAAAGTCGCTTTCTGGCTTTTAACAAAATCAGTATGATTTCAATATGTGTTTTGCCATCAGACAATAAGATCTTAAAAATTGAGCATCTCAAGCAGCTCCTCGATAGCCTTTGTAATCAGACTTACCGCCGGTTTGAAGTGGTCATATCAGATGACAGTAAGAGTAATGAAATCAAGAATTTTCTTGATGCGGCTGACTACAAGTTCGACATCCATTACCTGAAGAATGCGTCAGACCAGAAATCGGCCTCCGCTAATATCAACAATGCAATCCGTCATGCGAAATACCCGATTATCAAACCCATCTTTCAGGATGACTGGATCATTAATGACAGAATGCTGGCTAAAATCATGGGCGCGAAGGGTAAATGGGGTGCTTTGGGCTGGAAACAATCGGATAAACCGAAAGAGCATTTGCCCAAATGGACCAATAACATCCTGATTGGTGTCAACAAGATCGGTTGCCCAACCGGTATTTTCTTCGAAAAACGGGATGATATGCTCTTTGACGAGAATCTGGTCAACCTGATGGATGTGGATCTTTATTACCGCTTGTATCAGGCCTATGGTGTTCCTTATTACATCAACGAAGCCTGTTTTGTATCACGCGTGTGGGACGGATCGGTTTCTAAAACTCAGGTGAATGCAGAGTTGCACTATAACGAACTCCATTATCTGGAGGAAAAATACAACCGGAATGATCTGGTGAAGAAATTTGATCAGCGGGTAAAGCTATTGAAGATCAGGAAGACGTTGGTGGATATCAAACGGGCTATATTCCGGTCGTAATTTGGGAGATTTCATCCGGGACGAACCTTGTCTCAGGTAGGAAAGCCTTCGTCCCAGGAAGGACAAGACCTGTCCCAGTTAGGACGAACGTCGTCCGAAGTAGGACGGAGTCTGTCCCAAGTAGGACGGACTTCGTCCAAGTTGGGACAACCCTTGTCCTGGTTATTTTTTGAGGAAATGATATAGGTCCCGTTTCGCCTTGCGGAGGATGGCGAATGTCTGAAGGTAAACCGGCATCCGGTTCGGAACCTTGGCCCATCCCTCAGGAATCAAGTCAGAAGAATCCATATTTTTTGTGGAAATACCAAACCAGGGATCAGGAACGAGCACCTTTTTCTCCGGATTCGCATTGAGCCAGGCTCCCCACCAACTGAATGAACTATTACTGATAATGTTGTTGGCACAAAGCGATTGCAGGTAAAGATCAACCACGGCAGACTCATTCTCCGCAAAAAAGAAATTCTCTCCTTTGAACTGCTTTTTACACCATTCGATATCGTTACTAACTACCAGAAAAGGCTTTTCGTTGCCAATTAATCGGATTGTCCGACGGAAATAATCCATCGAACAAATGGGATGCACATCGATATTCTTCAGATAGTCACCCCGCCGGATGTGAATGGAGGTAACATCCTGAGCTAGAATCTTACCATATTTGTCCAAGATATATTTTTTCGTTCCTTCATCTATTGCAAATAGCTCCCGGACTAATTGTTTGTCAAAATACTTCTCAGACTGGAAGTAACCCGATATACTCATCTCGGGTTGGTAGGGAATAGGCTCGTAATTGAACTGCTCTTCAGAATAAGTAGCATCCTGCGTAATCCATTCTTCCCGTATTTCAACCTTCCGAAGGATTGTTTTTTGCAAATTTCTCAATTCGGATAAAGATGTGCTTAACCCCGGATCATTCACTTTATCGGGTACAGAAACGCAAAAGGCGTCACCGTTGGCTTTCGCCAGTGATGCGCCTGCTGCGATTTGAAAAAGATTATTGCCTAGTCGGCCTTTGAGGAGAATGTGGAGCATTATTTTATTTATTCAAATAGGCTCCAGTCCAATGGAGTCCCTTTTTTTAGATCTTTGGTTGCCTTTTTGCCTAATACATCAGGTAGAAATTTCGGAGGCAGGCCATTTGCCGGTCGAACAGAGCGAATATTTGTCTCAGAAAGGATTTCTCCCTGACGAATATCTTCGGCGACAAAGAGGGAGCGAGAAAAGTGCCGGTTGTTACGGGATTTAGCTGAAAGCTCATAGGTTACATTTCCCAGCGCCTTTTCTACAGTCCGGATCGAATCAACCATTTGCTTAAATGCGTCAGGTTCCATCGAAAAAGCAGCGTCAGGTCCGCCGATATTGCGATCGAGAATAAAATGTTTTTCAATAATGGAAGCTCCCAGTGCAACGGCGGTAATAGAAACCTCGGGGCCCATTGTATGGTCAGACAAACCAACAAGGGTATTAAAGCGACTTTTCATATCCACCATGGTTAATAAGTTGGCTTCTTCAACCGGAGCCGGATATGCAGAGGTGCATTTCAAAAGTGCAACCTGTGAATTTCCCACTCTGTGACAAGCTTCAACAGCTTCCTGAATTTCATTCAATTCGGCAATTCCCGTTGAAATAATAACTGGTTTACCTTTTGAGGCAATGTATTCGATTAAAGGAATATCTGTAATCTCAAAGCTGGCAACTTTATAAGCCGGGACCTCCATCTTCTCCAGAAAATCAACAGATGATTTGTCGAATGGTGAAGAGAAACAAATCAACCCTTCTTCTTCAGCAATTTGCTTTAGTTTGGGTTGCCATTCCCACGGAGTATATGCCTGCTGATAAAGCTTATGTAAAGTAGTCCCGTCCCACAGCGTTCCTTGTTTGATTTGGAAAAACTCATTGTCACAGTCCAGGGTAATGGTATCGGCTGTGTAGGTTTGAAACTTTATCGCATCAGCACCGGCTTCCTTAGCCGCACGGATAGTTTGCGCGGCAATCTCAAAGTCCTGATTATGATTTGCCGAGAGTTCGGCTATAATAAATGTATTCCGAGATTCTTCCAGATCAAAATGACCAATCTTATACATAGTGATAAATATATTTGAGCGTCCCTTTTTCGTCTTCAGTCAGCTGATATCCGGCTTTTTCAAAGATTCGCTGGGAGGCAATATTTGTGGATTTTACATAAGCAATAACCAAGCTTGTTTCCGGCCAGTGCGATTTTACATAGCTGAGGGCTTTTCGCAATAAAATATCCCCCAATCCCCATCCACGGAAATCAGAAGAAATGCTGATGCTGGTGACTACGCCCTCTTCTTTCCGGTCGAAGCGTACCTGACCGAGCGGTTCGTCCTGGATTCGGGCGAGTACCAGCAGGGTGTCTTTGCTTTGCAATATACGGTTAAACCAAGCGGTGTGTTCTGATAGTTTTATCTCTTCGGTTGAAAATGAATTTGCCCTGACTACCGGGTCGTTGGCAAGATAGAAGAGTGGCATCAAATCATTCGAAGTAGCCTGATTCAAGGTGATAAGTGCCCCCATTGCGGCAGAAAACAGGCGGGAGGCCCCTTTTCCATCAACACATTTTTGTCCGATGGATGTTAACCTCATTCGCAGCTCTTTATTCTCAAGTTCGGATATAGCGGAATCCAACTCTTTGAGTGAAAAAGATTCATGATTAAAAGCAGCCGCAAGAAAACCTGCTTGGGTCCAGCCTTTGACGTTTTCGGTTTGGTTATCGATCACCTGAAAAGCGATTGTTGGCAATCCGCACCTGGCTAATTCGTTGATTGTTTGGCCGGCTGCTGAAATAGCTAAGTCGCACTTAAGCATAAGCTCTTTCATTTCAGTTGCTGAAAGCCCCTGATAAAAAATCGTTTCTTGATCTGATACTTTTTTGATGACTTCCAGATTTCCTGAGCCCGGACCAATGACGACATGTTTTGTCCATGTAGGCTTTGTTTGGCAAATCCGTTGAAGGATTACCGGTGTTAGATTCCGGATATCACTTCCTCCAAAGGAGATCAGGACGTCTTGCACGTTGTCATTTGTTTTGTGTTGCGGAATCTGCCAGAAATCCTGCCGTAATAGGATATATGCACTTCCTAAATGGTAATCGACTGATGGATTCTGTGGATAAGGGAGCCGTTCTGCAAACATTGTTCCATTTACCACAATTCCTTTGGGATAATTCAGTCGAATGTTATCATCTAAAAAAACGGGAGATTGGACTAATTGACTAACGAGGTTATAATGCTCCCGGGGGGCCAGATAAGAATCTACAATAACAATATCAGAGCTTTTAAGCAACGATGAGAGACGATATGTATCTGCAAGCCAGTCAAATATTTCGTGAGGCTTTCCAATTAATAATTGAGCAGCAGCTGCACCTCCGTTGACGATAAATCGAGGGGTAATGCCTCTTTCATTGAAGGCCTGAAAAATGGAAAGGCAGCGTCCGATATGCCCCAGTCCGGTCTTTTCGGTGCCCTCGGTCAGAATAAAAACCATTACATTAGTCATGTTGCAAGAGCCGGTATTTGATTTCTGCCATTTTCCAATCCTCCTCCGTGTCAATATCCTGTACTTCCCATTCTTTTAATTCAATAGCTCCGCTTTTTTCTGCAAATAGAGTCTGCTGTTGTTGAAAACGGTCACACCACATCCAATAAAACTGACCACTGTCATGAAAACGGGGCGCCAGATCCTGTGAACGACTGTTCCGATATTCCGGGTAGACCATGCTTACCTGACCATTATTGATCTGGAGCGATCGTTGTATCGGGTATGAAAAGCGCAAAACCGGAAAAACCGAATCAAAATCATGTTCAACCAGTTGAGTATGTGCTTCCAAGATTCGCTGAGAAGTTAAAAAAGGAGCAGTCGCCAGTACGCAGCAAAAGGCGTCAAACCGTTTTCCCATTTTTTCATATTCAGCCAGTACCTCATTGATTACATCCGCCAATGTGGCAAAATCATCAGATGTCTTTTCACTACGCAGAAACGGGACGCTCGCACCATATTGCTTTGCCACTTCCGCAATCTCTGCATCATCTGTCGAAACCATCACTTCTGTGAAAAGGCCTGATTTCATTGCAGCATCGATGGAATAGGCTATAATTGGTTTATCAAGAAACGATTTTACATTTTTGCGCGGAATACGTTTGCTGCCTCCGCGGGCAGGGATAATGGCAATATTATTCACGAAACCTTCTATTGAATATAAAAAGAATGGATTTTTTCAATCACATAATCCTGATCTTCTTCTTTTAAGGATGGAAACATCGGCAAACTAAGACAATGTTCGTAGTAATTTTCCATAACGGGGAAATCTCCTTTCTTCCATCCCTGTTTTTTATAAAACGGCATTAAATGAACGGGAATATAATGTACCTGCGCAAAAATTCCGTTTTCTCTCAGGTAGTTGTACAATGCCAATCGATCAGGAACCTGAATAACGTATAAGTGGAACGCATGGTAAATGTGCTCAGCAATTTTTGGTGTTTTAATCGGCAGTCCCACTAATGCTTTATCATATTTCTCTGCGATTTGGTTCCTTTTTGCTAATCCTTCATCCGCTCTGCTTAACTGAGACACACCCAACGCTGCTTGAAAATCAGTTATTCGGTAGTTGTATCCTAGTTCTTGCATTTCGTAATACCACCCCCCATGATTTTCAATTAATAAATCAGGGCTTTTGGTGATTCCATGTGTGCGAAATAAGATCAATTTCTCGTATAAGTCGGGATTGTTCGTAGTAATCATGCCCCCTTCACCTGTCGCAATATGTTTTACGGGGTGAAATGAGAAAACAGTTAAATCAGTGTATTGATTACTCCCACAGATTTGCTTATTCCCTTTTGAGTCAGCAAAAAAGGCACCCGGTGCATGACAAGCATCTTCCAGAATCCAGAGTCCGTATTTGTCAGCAATCAAACGCAATCTCTCTGCGTCAATAGGATAACCGGCAAAATCAACTGGAATTATACCTTTATATGTTCCCAGTGTTGATTCGGACAACATTTCCTCAAGTTTATCCAGGTCGAGAAGAAAGTTGTCAGGATTTATATCACAAAATACAACTTCTCCACCACAGTATAATACACAGTTTGCACTGGCCGCAAATGTATTCGGAGTCGTAATCACTTTATCCCCTTGTTTTACACCCAACGCCATTGCTGATAAGTGGAGAGCAGCAGTTCCATTAGAAACTGCTACTGCATATTTTGCACCACAATATTCCGCAAATTTCTTTTCAAATTCTATAATCTTAGGCCCTTGTGTCAGAAAATCAGACTTAAGCGTCTCTACTACAGCTTCAATATCCTTTTCCGTAATCTCCTGACGACCATATGGAATGACAGAGCTTCTCATTGTTACTCGTTCATTTTGTATTTTATCAAATCTCGGATTTCTTCTACTGTAAGGAATTCCGGATTTGTTCCTGAGTTATATTTGAATCCTATTTCTACCGATGTTGCCGAGAATTCTTTCTTGTATTCTTCAATATTCCATGCAGGATTTTGTGGTAGTATTGCATAGTATTTACCCAAATCTACAGTTAAGAAAGAGTCAGACTCTGTAATCATCTCCTCATGAATCTTCTCTCCAGGACGAATTCCGACGACTTTCTGTTCACATTCAGGAGCAATTGCTGTTGCTACATCCGTAATTTTGTAAGACGGAATTTTTGGCACAAAAATTTCCCCGCCCCAGCTATTGTCAATTGCGTATAAAACAAGATTAACCCCTTCTGTTAATGTGATATTGAAGCGGGTCATTCTCGTATCTGTAATCGGTAAGAAGCCTTCCGATTTTTTCTTTTCAAAAAAAGGAATTACAGAACCACGACTACCCATTACATTCCCATAACGCACAACTGAGAAACGGATATCACGAGCTCCTTTCATATTATTGGCAGCCACAAATAGTTTATCAGATGCAAGTTTCGTTGCACCATAAAGGTTTATTGGAGCCGCAGCTTTATCTGTACTCAATGCCACAACATGTTTTACATTTTTCCGCAAGCAGGCTTCAATTACATTTTGCGCTCCAAGTATGTTGGTTTTTACTGCTTCAAACGGGTTATATTCTGCTGCCGGAACCTGCTTTAAAGCAGCGGCATGTATCACAATATCCACTCCTTCCATCGCCATTTCAAGACGGGACAGGTCGCGGACGTCTCCTATAAAATAGCGCATCATCACTTTGTCCGTACAAAAATCGGAAGATTGTTGCATGTCAAACTGTTTCAGCTCATCACGACTGTAAACAATGATTTTTTTCGGAGAATAGTTGTTGATCAACGTTTTGATGAATTTCTTTCCGAATGAACCTGTTCCTCCGGTTACGAGAATGGTACTGCCATTAATCATAGTGATATTATTGATTAGGTGAGACTTTTAAACGATCAAACGCATCGATAAAAGAATGCGGTGTAATATTATAGATTTGTTTATTTAAGGATTCAGCATAACGACGAATCACGAAGTAGCTCTTAAATGCCACATACATGTGATATAAGGTGTCATGTAAATGGGCTGTAGTAAAATCACGGCGTTTTACCGTAGCGGCTTTTGACTGGTCTTTATCGTAAAAGTGTTTTTGATTCATTAGTAGTTGATTGTCATCATCAACTGAGATTTCTTTAATCCAAGAGTGGTCTGCTCCTGCTACATAAATTGTTTTAAAGGATAAATTCAATGCAACGATCAAAGAAGGAATCAACACATTATGCGGACGAGGGACCCCTAATCCGTGACGAAAAATGAAATTACAGAATTTTTGACCTCCTTCTATTGGTGTTGCATTGTATCTTATTGGCTTGACTAAAGCATTTTCTTTGAGTAAGGTTTGCCATTCAGACACTTTAAATGCTTGCGCCGGAATAAATAAGTTAACTTGCCAGGTCGTTTTTTTTACCAATTCTCCAAAAAGCCTATTCATTTGAATAGGGTCTGTCCATAAAAATGGATCCGCTATTACATATAATTCAGGCTTTAATTCTTCATATAAAGGAGATGAAACATTGAAGTTTACAGCAAGCAGTGTTTTCTCTGACACAAACTGTTTCACATTTTCCACGGTTGATGCTAAAGACGGCCCATTTGCCAGTATTAAAACGTCATCGTTGTTTTTGAAAGAAAAATCACATTTTGCGAAGCGCTTAGAAAACAATGCGATTTTAACTAGACTTAGAAGGGTTTGAATTCCGGTATCTAAACCTTTGGCCAACTTGTCGGCTAATGGGGTCATAAATCCTATTTGATTATTTTGATAATACGTTCTATTATAGAGAACGACAAAGTTATCAATAATTTCAATTAGATACTGTCTTTCAATTCAAAAAGCAGATTTTACCAATAGAGAAGATTATCTTTCAGTGGATGCCTTATCATGATTGGTGCAAAATATGTTTGTGTCCAGATTGAATTTTAGGATTTGCATAAGAATGTAAAATACATCGTTTGAATATCATGTTATAGTTGTAATTTATCGCTACATTTGTAGCTTAAAATCAAAATTATACATACCCAGGTTTTGATTTGTGAATTTGATGTAGGATTAAGCTCTGGTTATTAATCCTATTAACTTAGAGAAACAGAGAGATAAGACAACAAAAAACGAATAGATATGAAGAATTATTACAAACTTTCACTGGGAATGCTTTTTGTATGTTTGCAATTGAGTGCTCAAGTGACAAATTCCGGATTGATCGTTAGTTATCCTTTTAATGGTAATGCTAATAACGAAGTGTCTAACAAAAACAATGGATATGTCCTTTACGCTTCAGCGACAACCGATCAATTAGGAAATGCTAACAGCGCTTTTCTGTTTCATGGATATTATGATGAACGAATTGAATGTGGTGATGATCCAATTGGAGACGATGAAAGTGTAACAATATTTGCTTCTATTTATCCGACGACACCTTTGCATGATGGTTATCAGAATTCAGAAAACCAGTATATTATTTCAACTGGAGGGCAGTCTGGTTCTATTGGACACTTTATCTTATGGAATAATGGCAAAATAAGAGGTGGAAGAAAAACATCGACCAATATTTGCGATACTTTGTTTGGTTCATACAAACCCTATAATTGGTATAAAATCGCATTTACCTACGACCAGTCAACCAGATTGTACAATTTTTACGTAAATGACTCATTGGTTATTAGTTCGTATGCAAAAACTGGCTATAATCTGACTCACGTATTTAAGACAATGACAATCGGAGCTCCAAATACCCCTTATTATGGCAACTTTGTAGGTAAAATTGACGATATTAAGATATATAATAGAGCATTAAGTTATACAGAAGTAACTGGTAAAACTCCGGACATACCAACTGGGATTGACAATACAAATCTGAAAAACACAAGGGTTTTCCCTAATCCAGCATCTGATAGGATTTTTGTGGATTTTGAAAACACAGTGAAGATTGAAAACTCTTCTATAAGATTGATTAATAGCCTCGGTCAGATTGTTTACTCATCACCAATCTCAAGCACAAATTTATCTATTGATTTAAAATCAATCCCATCTAAAGGTGCTCATATATTACAAGTCGTTGATGGTAATCATTCCGTTATTTTCAACAAGAAAGTCTTTCTTCGATAATCATTAACTCAGCTTTAATTGTTTATAAAACACAACAGTAAAGTGCAGATAAAGAAGTCCTCGAAATAAAGAATATGATTTTCTTTGTTTTGAAAATTCCAGAAAAGTGCTGCTTTAAAAATGAATTAAAGCAGTACTTTTGTGTTTATACTAAGTCTCAATTTTAAATGAAACTCCTCCTAATCAACACCTCAGAGCAAAAAGGCGGTGCAGCAGTAGCCTGTAAACGGTTAATGAAAGCGCTTTCCGGAGCTGGCATGGAGGTAAAAATGCTGGTGCGGGATAAAACAACCGACAATGAACAGGTGATTTCTGTCAACCGGGGAGGCACAACTCAAAAGCTTAACTTTCTGCGGTTTGCATGGGAGCGGTTTGTTATCTTCTTTTCCAATCATTTCAGCAAGGAAAATCTTTTCGCTGTTTCAATAGCCAACACCGGAATTTCAATCGCAGACCATCCCGCCGTTAAAGATGCGGATATTCTTCATTTACATTGGATCAATCAGGGGTTTCTCTCCATTTCCGAAATAGAAAAACTGGCTAAACTAGGAAAGCCCATCGTCTGGACTATGCATGACATGTGGCCGGCAACAGCCATTTGCCATCATTCAAGAGAATGCAATAATTACCAGAACGAATGTAAGAATTGCTTTTTCCTGAAAGCGCCCGGCGATAAGGATTTGGCAAATCGTATCTTCAAAAAGAAAAAGAGCGTTTGGGAAAAAGCCGGGATTCATTTCGTAACCTGTAGTAGTTGGCTGGAAAAGCGCACCATTGTAAGCGCCCTGGTGGATAAAACGAAAGTCAGGGCAATCCCCAATCCTCTGGATATCGATTTTTACAAAAATAATAACCGTCGTGCAGCCAGAGAGCGGTTTGGCTTGCCGTTAAATAAAAAGCTTATACTTTACGGTGCGGCCAATGTAACCGATAAACGTAAAGGAATTGACTATTACCTCGATGCGTGTCGGTTGTTATCGCAAAAGTATGCCGAAACATCCGGTGAACTGGAGCTTGTTTTTCTGGGTCAGGTGAAAGAGAATATTGACGGATTATTTCCGTTTTCTATCCATCAGGTCGGCTATCTGAGCGATAACACAGCCATCCGGGATTTATACAATGCCGTTGACCTTTTTGTGACACCATCGTTGGAAGAGAATTTACCGAATACGATAATGGAATCTCTTTCATGCAGCACTCCATGCGTAGGCTTTGAAATCGGGGGAATACCGGAGATGATTGACCATCAGAAAAACGGTTATTTAGCTAAATACAAATCGGCTGAGGACTTGGCTGCCGGAATTTATTGGTGTCTTTGGGAGGCTGATTATGGAATGTTAGCCGACAATGCACGTCAAAAAGTAATCGACTGCTATTCTGAAGAAGCTGTTTCAAAAGCATACATTAAACTATACAACCAAATTTTAACCGATAAGAAATGAAACCACTGTTTTCTATCATAACGGTGACGTTCAACGCTGAAGCGTTTGTCGAGAAGACCATACTAAGTGTGTTGGGTCAAACCTATCCCGATATAGAATATATCCTGATTGACGGGGCTTCGACTGATGGAACGATGGAGATCGTGAAGAAATACAAGGATCATCCGCATTTTGTATGGAAAAGTGAACCTGATAATGGCCTGTACGATGCGATGAATAAGGCCATGAAGCTGGCAACCGGTGATTACATTTGGTTTATTAATGCAGGAGACACCTTGCACTCATTAACGACAGTTGAGCAGTTGGCAGAATCGATTCCAGGGAAATTACTCCCGGATGTCATTTATGGAGAAACTGCGATTATAGATGAAACCGGGAAGAAACTCGGAATGCGCAGGTTGAAGACGCCTGAGCGTCTGACTTGGAAAAGTTTCCGGATGGGAATGTTAGTCTGTCATCAATCCTTTATGGTACGACCTAATCTGGCGCCTGAGTTTGACCTGACTTATTCCCGGTCGTCTGATTTTGACTGGTGCGTAAACTGCCTAAAGGGCGCAGATGATATTTACAATTCACACATGATTCTTTCCAACTTCCTGCAAGGAGGGATGTCAACGACACAGCGAAAAGAGTCGTTGAAAGAGCGTTTTCAGATTATGAAAAAGCACTACGGTATTGTTCCCGTTACTTTACTCCATCTCTGGTTTGCTATCCGTTTCTATTTTGCGAAAATGACCAGGGGGCAGGTGGACTAATTGAGCATT
>JAUZOF010000689.1 GCA_030706585.1 Bacteroidota bacterium | reverse complement strand
TTAAGAGCATGGCTTGCAGTCCGGGAGAAACATGTTTCAGGATCTCAGCCTGCAATCGCCGGGGTGTATCCTGCCATATGTTTCGGTAGAATTCAAATGTCTCCTGAGGCTTATCCAGTGAAAGTGCCTGTATCATGCCAACCTGAACGCGAAGTGTCTCTCCGAGGAAATTTTGTTTTACCACGGGAATAGCCTCGTAAATATCAAGGTCACGTACAACCCGTAAGGCATTTCTCCGTACCATCGGATCGTGATGCGTTACCAGTTGGATAATCTCGTCTTTTGGACCCTTTTGAGAAAATAGCCGAATCATATTGAGTGCAAAGATGATGACCGAAGCATTCTCCGAATGAAGAAAGCTATAAAAGTCGGGAAGCGGCAAAGAGTTCTTTACCATTGTCTTATGCAGTAAAATCTGATGCCATATCGGCAGTGATTGATCAATAATATTGAGGAATGCAAACGCTTGGCCGGTATCGAGATTGACACACGCCATTTGCGCGACATTTCTTAGGTGAGGATTTCTTGCATATTGATAAGGCTGAATCAGCTCAAATGCCGCATAAACCTGCATCCATTGTGCCGCGTCAATGTACAATACCTTATTAAACCACCGTGCACTTTTAATTTCATGTACCACAAATGTATCAAGACCTAACTGGTAAAACAGATGTTGCAGGCTCTCGGTCTTCGGTCCGGTGATTTGTTTGCGCAAACTGATTATCTCCTCAACAAGCATTTGTTTCTTGAGTTGTTTCATTTGCTCTAAAGCAGATTCATTATCTCCATAAAGGTATTCTATGATGGATGCCTGCACCTTTTCTCTCATCTCATTTTTGCGGTGCCAAAATCTGATGGAACCCCATCTTCGGAGTAAGATGAACAAAGCGATTGTTACTATATTTACCACCGTAAGGAGGAGGGCCGTAAATAGAACCGGAAATAACCACAAGAGCAGAGTGCTTTGTTTTTGATTTGCTTCAATCGTTGTCATTAAGTAGCGTCCCAGATCATGGAGCCAGTCAAATACGTTATTGCCTTCCAGAAACCAGGTTTCATGCATTAGCCAACTTTTCACAATGGAAGAGAAAGCTAGCAGTAGAATCATAGCCGTTATAAAGACGGCCAGCGCTTTATATTTTCGTAGCATAGTCTATAGCATTTGAAATGAATGAATTTTTCTTTCCTTGTATTGCCTTTTGTATGCGAATATTTAGTTGAGTCGGATCAAAAGGCTTTGAAATAAACTCATCGGCACCAAGTCTGAATATGAGTTCTATTAATCGATTGGAGCTCAATGAACTTATCACTACAATCATCATTTTGGGGAATTGTAGCCGGGCATTATGAATGAATTCGAACCCGTTCATATGCGGTAATAATACCTCAGTGATTAAAATATCAGGAGCAAACGACGTCAATTGGCTTGTCATCTCTTCACCCACCCAGGCGAGGCGAACTTCATTCTGTTCGGACATCAGTTCTTTTCCCATGAGTTGCACTAATAATGGGTTGCTTTCACATATAAGTATTTTCATAATGTTGCATTTTAGGCTTTTCAAATCAGAATTGATAAGAACAAATAATTTCTCCAGAGAATACATTGCGATAGCGTTTGCTCATCCACTCGGTATTGCTGTAGGTAAATGCTCCGCTAATGGTAAATGCAGACCAGAGTTGCTTGCTGTACTCCACTCTGATTCCTGACGATTTCAGGGTTGGTGTGACGGTGGTCAGGACATTCGTTCTTTCATCGGGCGAAACTCCATAATTTAGTCTTACACCCCAGTAATCATCTCTGGAAGCAAAATAGTAACGGGCTTGCAGCAACGCAGTAAGGGAAGTGCTCCCGTTTAGTTTGAAGTAAGTTCGCCCTGACCACCACCAGTTGCCTAAATATTTGCCCAGATAGGCAGTGTAAACCATGGCGTCCGTGCTTTGGTAGTCGAGATAACGAAAGCCCACAGAGGCTTCGAAAGCCGAAGGTAATTTCTGATAAAACTCACCTCCCGCACGGAAACGTGGGAAAATAGATTGATTGGAGTATCCGACATTCAGGTAGCCATAATTCCAGTTGCTGATTTTCAAATATGCATCTGCTTCTCCCTGCACACCTTCTATCCCGAATCGTTTTGCATAGTTAAATCTTCCGATTAATGTTCCTATCGGAATTTTTCGGCTATATTGCAGGTAGATTGTTCTCCATGGCTCTAAAGCGCGACTCTGAAAATAGTCGGACGAATAGCTGAAACTCAGGCGGTTCTTTTTTAGTTGATCCTGTAGTGATTTCAACAATTTGAGGCCATCT
>JAUZOF010000688.1 GCA_030706585.1 Bacteroidota bacterium | reverse complement strand
TTCCGATATATCCCGGCTCAGATCATATAGTTCCAGTTCTCCGTGCCATTTGGTGCGAATGGCTTTCCATTTTCCCCAACGAACGGCTTGCGAATTGCCAGGAAACTCCCAATAAAGCATGCGTTGCTCGGTGTGCTGATTTTTGCCTTCCAACGTGGGCAGAATATTCATTCCATCAGTGGCTACACAAGGTTTGACTCCGGCGATAGCAGCCAGCGTGGGCATAAAATCGGGGAAGTAAATAATGGCATCGCTTGTTGTCTTTTTGGAGAAATGATTAGGCCAGCGGGCAATGATGGGCACGCGTATTCCGCCTTCGTATAGGTTCCCTTTTAATCCACGGAAGTTGCTGTTGCACTTCAGTTCACGGCGTGGAGCCATTACGGCACCACCATTGTCGGATATAAAACAGACGATAGTATTGTTGCGTAGCCCGCTTTGATCGATGGATTGCAGCACTCTTCCAACGTTTTTATCCATGTTACTGATGAGTGCAGCATAAGTCTTGGCGGTATCGCTAATATTCATTTTCTCGTAGATGCCCCGATCCTTAATAATGTAGGGTTCGTGAGGTGTGTCGTAGGCAAGATACAAAAAGAAGGGACGCTTCTTGTTTTCCTGAATGAACTGAATGGCTTCGTCAGTGGATATGTCATTACAGTGTCTTCCCTGAACTCCGTTTTGATTTTCGGCAACATCGATCAGTTGGCGATTGTTAAATCGTTTGGCCGGATAATAGTAGGGCAGATTTGATTCCGGGTAGGAAATTAACCACCCTTTGAATTCGTCGAAACCCCGATCCAGTGGACCTGCATTAGGATTGAACCCATCCTGATGCCATTTGTTGATCAGCATGGAGTGATATCCGGCGCCTCGTAACATTAATGCGAGGGTTGTGTCCGACTCCAGCAAGTTTGCACGTCGGATTACTTTCCCATTTTTGTCTCCGGTCATTCCTCCGGCCTTTGCAAAATTATCGCGGATGCGGCTATGACCGGTATGTTTGCCTGTGAGTAAACAGCAGCGCGATGGAGAGCTGACAGCCGAACCGGCGTAAGCCTGGGTGAACCGAACGCCCTCATGAGCCAATCGGTCTATATTCGGTGTTTTTACGACATCATTGCCATAACAGGCCAAATCGCCGTAGCCCATGTCGTCGGCAATGATAAATATAATATTTGGTTTTTCTTCTGCATGCTTGTTGGCTGCAAATAACGGATCTGCAATTGTTGCGCTAAGTATGCTTATTTTTCCGATCGATTGTAAAGAAAGTTTCATATCGGTGTTTTTTTGAAAGAAGAATTAATTGTGATCTGATTTTGCTATTTCAACGGCATATACACTTTCAAATCCTTCAAAATTGGCACGAAATATAATCCATTTCTGGTCTGGAGAGAAGTGTACATTGGGTTCCAGATGATAATTGTGATGCTTCATGTTGACCAATCGTTCGAATTTGAAACGATTGCCATCAGGTGTAAAGAGGTTGATCCACTGGCCATCTTTTGCTTTTGCCACGGCACCGGGATCTCCACCGTCACCGGCAAAGAGTTTCTGATCGGGAGAAATGGTATAATGAACGCTCCACTGGTCACGATCAAACTGATACTTGGTTTCGTTGCCGGTTTGTAAGTCGGTTCCGGCTACAAAGAATGTTTTGCCACGCGGCTGTTGCAGGTCGAACCAGATGGTCTTCCCATCGGGACTAAACCACTCATGACCCGCAATCTCCATATCCATGGTGCGTTTGTGAACCAGCATTATTTTTTTTGAGTCAATATTGATCGTCCATATCCGATCCACCTTATGCCAGGGACCTTCGTGACAAAACATCAACAATTTAGGATTTGTCGGAGAAAACTGAACATGATTTAACCATGCGCTATCAGAAAACACTTTGGTAAGTTCTTTTGTTTTCAGGTTGATAGTAAATAAAGTACGGGGCTCTTTCGCTTCGTATATTTTATTAAAAAAATCGCTTTTTTGAGGGAACTTGCGAGATATGTCTTTTTCTTTATCCGAGGCCCAGACACCACCAAGCATTGTTTCATCGGCATTCAGGGTAGTAATTCCTCCTTTAAAGTCAGCCGGAAATACAAATTCGAGAGTAGTTTTACGGGTATCTGCATTCGTAGAGAATACCGAATCGTTCATCTGATAGTAAACATTGTGGTTTTTGCGGCCTACAATTTCCCCGCTTTTGCGTTTTAGCCCATCGGTAAGTTGAATTATTTCGAGTGTTTTAAGATTTACCGTGAACAACTGCATTCCAACCCCATCGGCTTTATAGGCATCATTCCCGTAAAACACCATCC
>JAUZOF010000687.1 GCA_030706585.1 Bacteroidota bacterium | reverse complement strand
TGATATTGGTCATAACCACGTGCCGGAGCATACCGTTCTGTATAGCCACAGTGGGTATAAGGGGAATTTCCGCGATAATCATTGATTACGATTTTGCGGCCACGATACAGGTCGTAATCCCTGAATCTGCCGGGAAGCTGGTGTCTGTGTACCCATCTTCCATTGTCAGCATAAATAAACATGGCTGAGGGAATATCGTAATAAGCTTCCACTTCGGGCAGATAATAATATCTGACTTCACGTTCCACAACTGGCCCCCATGCCGGCCGGGCGCCGATGTTTACATTGACAGAAACTTGTGCTTCCATTGCACCGGCAAGTAATATTGCCAATCCGGCTACTATAAGTCTTGAAGGTTTCATATTGTTCGATTTTAAAGGATGTCTTATGCTAATGTAACTTCAATAGTTGTGCCATAATAGTTAATGTGTTGATTTATAGTGATGTGTTTTGTTTGTGTGGTGTGGAATAGTGTAGAATTCCGTAGAACATGACTGAGGAAAGTTGTTGCAGGGTATTCCATCTAAAAATAAAGACACCACCTTTGAACAGTTGCAAAAAAGTGGTGTCTTAGTTGATTTACAGTATGATGTATCGTGGGGAGAATTATTCAGGTTTCAGGATTAAAGTTTTCCCCGAAACAGATAGGGATTAATCTATTTGATAATAAAAAGGCCTCTTTGTTCTTCGCTGACGGAGATCAGCTTCCAACCATTTGTCTCTTTTGTATCATCTTTGCTTGCATATATCTTCCAACGATAAGGCATACCTTTTATTAGCGAGCTTTTGGCTTTACCATCCGCGTTAAAGACAATACTTAGTTGATTCTTAGGAATGACGATATTTTTCGTGATTGTACTTCCGCTTTTTGTAAATCCTCCCCAGATTATCTTTCCACTGATATCTGAAACTTCAATTACATAATCATTGGTGCTGGAATAAGCAGTCCAGCTAAAGGTGGGGGAAGTTTCTGTTATCTCGATAGGTTTTGTTGTGGTTGAATCATTGGTAGGACTATTTAATCTTACGGCACCGGTAACGCTGAAATTCATAGTCACTTTATTGTTGTTTATCGTAACTGTTGGCTCACCGTTTTTTATTATCCAGTCAGGGTCAACGACGTATCCATCATTATTGTAACTGGCTTTGGCGGTATATACTCCATTGGGAATATAATTGAGAGTATATATTCCACCGACTGTTTTGGTTACTAATCCTGGAATAGTTTCTTTAGTGATTGGATGTGCCAATGTTACGTCAACCTCGCCGTTATTTGTAGCCAGAAAACTGACCATTCCTGACAAACTGCCGGTTGCACCTGATGTCAATGTTATGTCTTTACCAGAACTTTCCGTATTTGCAGTTACTGTTACATCTGCTTCGGTCGAATTGTAATTGGCTAAATAGCCTTTGACTTTATAATTGCCAGCCGGGATATTGTAAATGTAATATACTCCATCAGAGCCTGAAACAGATGAATAACCGGATAAAGAGTCACTGGCTACCACCATTACGCCGGCAAGTGCCTTTCCTCCCGAAGTTACTTTACCGGAAATGTAACCTCCGTTTGTCACAGAGCTTGGATGCATTTGGTAATCACCTATAGTTTCCTTATCCAATTCAACTGTTAAGGTTGCAGGAGAGATTCCTTGTTCCGGAATATCGACACATCCTTGCTTGCTTAACTTTAGGTAGTAAGTGCCCGGGAGTAACTGAATGGAATATGCGCCATTGCTGTTCGAAACAGTAGAATAAGCGGTTGGCGCATTAGTTGTGGCATCATACACTGTAATCCGGACATTTGCCAGGGTTTGATTATTCGAAAAGTCAGTTACAGTTCCTTTCAGTATTCCGGTTGTCGAAATCTTATTTTCGTCTTTGCTGCAAGAGAATAAGAAAAAGCTAATCAGGAAGCTAACCAACGATAATACTAAATTCTTTTTCATTTGATCTGTGGTTTTAATTTGAAGAAATAATGTATTAGTCCTTTGCTATTAAACAAGAAAGCCGTGAATAGTTTTATCTTTTCCGCGGCTTTCTCTATAGAGATACAGAAATGTTATAGCTTGATTGTCAGGCCAAATTTTCCCTCAGAGAAAGCATTTCCTCCACCAAACTCCAGGTTAAGCCCCACTTTTTTTGAAATAAAATAGCGTCCGCCTATTTGAGCACCCAGTCCTAATCCGGAGGTGTGAGATCCGTCGTATGTGTCGGGTGAACTCCAGACATAAAATCCGAGGTTGAGCCCAGCATAGAGATCCCAGTTGCGGGGAATGTTGAATACGTTATTAAAGTGATAATTCGCATTTCCTGAAATACC
>JAUZOF010000686.1 GCA_030706585.1 Bacteroidota bacterium | reverse complement strand
TGGCGCGGGTTTAGCGAAAGCGTTCCCGATAACTATCGGGACCTTGCCCAAAACATAGACAGCTTGTAGCTGTCATCAACTGAAAATCAGACCTAACAGGTTTTCAAAACCTGTTAGGTCTTACCTACAACAAAGTCAAAAGCAGCAATTATATGATGAATAACGATAAATTTACAAGCTGGCAAATCTATTGGAAAATATTTGACGAGCTGATTGATCTCTTGGATGCGGAAAACAAACCGGATATTGCATCTGATATGAAAGCCGCAAAGAACTGTGTTAACGGGTTGACCGATGGCTGGTTTGAATTTAAGCTTGCATTAGAGAAAGCCATGAAGACTTATCAAAAGAAGATGTCAGAAGAAGAAATCTATATCGCGGAGTATTTGATAACGAATTTGGACAAGTCGCAAACCCGTGTCAAACATACGGATAGCTTGTAGCTGTAATAAAATGAAAACTCCGTGAGCGACTCAGACCTAACAGGTTTTCGAAACCTGTTAGGTCTTGCTACAATCAGTTATCAGTGTTGAAAACTAAAAGAACATCGGTTCAGACTAAAGGCTAGCGGAGGCTGAAGAACTTTCTATTGTTCCGTTGCGTTTTAATACAGTTATAGATAAGGTATTAAGCAATGAAACGGTGTGCAGTTATATTTTTATTCGTAATGGCAACTTCCATAGAGGCATTTTGCCAGTCTGTTTATATCGCGACCTTTATTTTCAATCGGGCAAACAATACATTTGAAGGAGGTTCATTCTCTGATTTTCAATGTGCCGAATGTGATAATGAGCAACTTCCTTTTGATGTACAGTACAAATCTTTGGATGATGCGAATGTAAAGGATATTACTTTTACAATTAAGCCTACTGTTGATACGATTTTTCATGCTACAATAGTGTCGGGTAGTAACTTTGAAATTGATATGCCCGGTAAACTGAACCACGATTACCCCTTTGTACCGGATAGAGCAACCGCACCTTTTCCTGCAACAATGGTTTATTACAATAGAGAAGGACAAATAGAGCAGGATTCCTCTTATAATATACAGGCAAAAAGACTTTGGGCAGGCATCAATACCTTTGTTATTACCAAACAATTTACTCCGCATCCTTATCAATCAGCTCTCTTTTTGTATTCTCCGATACCAGGGAGACCAGATGATAATTTAGATAAATGGGTAATGTTTCTCTATTACAAAGGAGATGATTTTGAAGAGAAAGAGATTTCGTCTAATCACAATATTCAGGTTTATATGAATCCAACCGAAGGTATGATTCAAGTGAAATACGATTCATTGGACTGCAAAAGGTTGTATTATAGAGTAGCTGATTCCAAAGGGGATTTAGTTAAAAGCGGAATAGTTTTCAATTCAGGGGATTGGATTAATGTCTCTGGTCTAAAGTCTGGTCTAATAACAATTGAACTCTTTGATGACAAAGGTCGTAAACTATATGTGGATAGATTAGTTAAACCCTGAAGCTGTAATATACGAAAAACATTATCCGGAAAATATAAGGAAAAGCGCAACGCCCCATCAGGCATTGCGCTTTTTACTTTTATAAAAACTTCTCTCCGGCAACCCGGTTGACCTCATTGTAAATCTGAAACAAAGGAATTCCCGTCTGTTCAGCCACTTCGCGGCACTCTTCGTATTCGGGTGAGAATTTGAGGAGCGTTCCGTTGCGGTAGGCCAGCTTGACCGTCAGTTCCCCGAAGCGGGTTTCTACCTTTTCAAACCGTCTTTCCAGCTCCTCCCGTTCCACGGCGTATTTGCGGATGCCCAGGGTCGGTGTTTCCCTGAAGACAATTTCTTCCAGTTGTCCGGCATCTTCCTCCCGGCAGAGGATGCTCAGTTTGTGGGCCGGGCGGTTTTTCTTCATAACGATTGACGTCACGAAGACATCCAGCGCCTTGTTGTCAAGCAAGGTAGGGAAGAGGTGCGAATAGATTTCCGGGTTCATATTGTCAATGTTGGTCTCCAACATCATCAATGAGCGGGGCTTTTTTTTTTACCGATGATGACTCTCAGTACATTGGGAGTCTCCATGTCGCGTTTGCCCAGGCCGTAACCGATTTTCTCGATGGTGAGCTCGGGTAAAGTACTAAACTCGCTGCACACCGCTTTGATAATGGCGGCACCGGTAGGGGTGGTGAGCTCTTTCTGTGCGTTTTTGCTGTAAACGGGAACCTCTTTGAGGATTTCCAGCGTGGCAGGAGCGGGTACCGGAAAGACTCCGTGCTCGCAATGCACAAACCCGCTACCGAGATTGAGCGGTGAAGAGATGATTTCATCCACATGGAGCATCTCCAGGCAAATGGTAGC
>JAUZOF010000685.1 GCA_030706585.1 Bacteroidota bacterium | reverse complement strand
CAATGGATGCGTTGCAGGGTAGTGTTTCCGGTGTACAGGTTGTATCCCAGGGTGCACCGGGTGCCAGCCCGACAGTCAGTATCCGTGGTGTGGGGTCTCTTTATAACGAGAACCCGCTCTATGTAGTGGACGGTATGTTTTTTGATAATATTGATTTTCTGAATACAAACGACATAGAGGATATGTCGATTCTGAAGGATGCTTCCGCTGCTGCTATCTATGGTGTAAGAGCTGCAAACGGAGTTGTTATTGTTACTACCAAAAAAGGAAAGCTGAATACAAAAACCAGAGTTACGTACAACGGTTATGCCGGATTTCAGACACCGGCCAATATGCTGAAAATGGCAAACGGATCTCAGTACGCAGCCATGGAGCTGGCTAAAGGTACGACTTCGGACATTGCACACGTTACATTATCTGCGCAAAAATTCGGAGGCAGTGGGAATAATCCGACAACAAGTACAGACTGGTACAACGAAATACTGAGAAAAACAGCCCTGACTCACAATCACAGCGTTGATTTAGCGGGAGGCAGCGAACAGGTAACTTATTCATTAGGTATGAATTATCTGTCTCAGGATGGAGTCCTGGATGTTAAAAATCAGTATCAGCGTTATAATATCCACGGTCAGACTGATTTTCAGGCTTACAGTTGGTTAAAGGTGGGATATAATTTCATTCTCTCCAATTCTTCCACTTATGCACCGAATAGTGCAGCATTTTCATATGCCTATTTTGCCTCTCCGTTATTCCCGGTGTATGATCCGAATAACACAACTGCATTCCCGACTAAATATGCTTCATCCACAAGCATCGGATTTGCTAATGGTGCATTTGCAAACCCTGTGGCAGCCGCCAACTACTACTACGATCATACCAAAGGATTCCATGTGATGCCGACCGTTTATGCGGAAATTACTTTTATCAAAGACAAACTGAGTTTTAAAACTCAACTGAGTCAGAAATACAGCTCACTTGGCCAGTTGAAGTACATTCCGGCATATTATGTGGATGCTTACCAGTTATCTGACCGACAGATTTCTCATCTCACAAGCTATCAGGAACGTACAACCAACTATATTGTGGATAACCTGTTGACCTACAAAGACGCAATAAACAACCACCATTGGTCATTGCTTTTGGGCCAGTCCACAAGAGATGAACGCTGGAGAAAAATCTGGGGAACAGCCAACGACGTACAGAATAAAGATGAGTACATGTATCTCGATCTGGGTAATTCGGATGTACCCACTGTCAGTGAAGACGGAACAGATTACAGAGGGCTGTCTTACTTCACAAGAGCGACCTACGATTATGCTTCGAAATACTTGCTGACTGCAACATTCCGTGCCGACGGAAGTTCCAAGTACCAGCAAAAATGGGGATACTTTCCGTCTATCGGAGCCGGATGGATTGTTTCTCAGGAAAAATTCATGAAAAATCAGCATGTGTTTGACTATCTGAAAGCGCGTGGAAGCTGGGGATTACTGGGTAATGATGCCATCCCGGCAAACAACGGCTTCAGCTCACTGACCACAGGCAACGCTGCTTCCGGAATTTTCAACAATACCGGGACTTCTTATGGACAATATGTAAATGGTTATTATACCCAAAACTTCTTCAAGTACCTGAAATGGGAAGTTGTAAACGAACTTGATTTCGGTCTTGATTTTGCAATCCTCAACCAGAGACTGACCGGTTCGGCTGATTATTACCACCGTCAGACTCAAAAGCTTGTATTCTCGAGAGATCAGGCCATGGGAGCTCCTTCCATACTGGGTAACTGGGGTAAAATGTTGAACCAGGGATTTGAAATCTCGCTTAACTGGGCCGACAAAATTCGCGACTTCAAGTACCATGTAGGAGGTAACTTAACCACTGTAAGTAATAAAGTTCAGGACCTTTACGGACTCGATTATTTATCCACCGGCATTTCCGAATTCCCGACCCGTTTACAGGTTGGAAAACCGGCTTATTACTTCTACGGATACGAGGTGGCAGGAGTATATCAGAATCAGGCAGAGGTCAATGCCGACCCGATTGCCGTAGCTAACGGCGTAAAACCGGGCTACCTGAAGTACAAAGACCAAAACGGAGACAAAGTACTGGACGACAAGGATAAAGTCATGTTAGGCGATTATCTTCCAAAAGTTACCTTCGGGTTCAATTGCGGATTCGAATACAAGAATTTTGACGCCAGCGTTTTACTCCAGGGACAGGCAGGCAATAAAATCCTGAATATGAACAGAGCCCGTCGCTTGTGGTACAGCGACATGAACGGTGATGCCGAAATGATTTCCCACCTGTGGACAGGCGAAGGTTCTACCAACAAATAT
>JAUZOF010000684.1 GCA_030706585.1 Bacteroidota bacterium | reverse complement strand
TTTTCCCAAATATATAAATATTGTACTTATCTAAAAATATATACTGCAATAAATTCACTTTCCGGAAATCAGACAGGAAACATACAAATAAACCTTTGAACAACAGCCCCACTGTGAATTTACTAAAAATCAAAGATTTAATTCAGGCAAATCGCTATATTTGCAGGCTTAGCCCCAGAACCTGGAGAGACAGAAAACCTAAAACCGTATATTCAGATGATGAGAAAAAGAATTTCAACCGCCCTGGCCGCATTCGCCATAGTATCGGCGACTGCATTTGCCCAACAAGACATCCATCCGCTACCTCATAAATTGCAACGTTGCCGGGTTGAGCATGGCGAAACAGTTGTCCTGGTCAGATTAAAAGATGCGAATTGCACTGCTTCCAGAAGTGCATACAAAAAAACACTGGCCCACAAAAAGCAACAGGGCATTATCACAAGCAAACCATTAGCCAAAAACGAAACAAAGGACTCTTACCAGAGCCTGTAATTGAGATATAAAAACAGGAACAGCCGCAGGAGATATACCCCTGCGGCTGTTCCTGTTTATATAAGCGACTATCAGCGAAAGATTCGGCTGATGGGAATTTCAATCGCATCCCCTAATCCCAGCATAGCATTGATAATGATAACCGACTCTGCCTGGAAAAGCTTATCAACTGTGATATCCTCTTCGGTAACAATATGCTGATCAAGCAGCTGCCTGCGGCGTGTGCCTTTCAGCAGACAATGAGCCGGAGTCGCGAACCTATCCTTAAACCGGACTATCACATTAGCATAACTGATATCGGTTACAAAACCGTTTTTGATGATAAGAATTTCGTCTGCTGAGCCTTTTTGTTTAACCAGTTCATTTAAAACCGTCCGATCTGCCCACTTCAGGTGGTAATCTATATTATCGTCATAGACAAGTTGCAGCGAGTCGATTTTTCGGGGAAAATAATGATCAAATCCAATCTCCCGCACCTGCGTATCATATATAATACGCCCTTTCACAACGCCTTTCCTATATTCAAGCGGAATTTCAATTAATTCAAAATCCACGCTGAAGGCCTTGCCAAACAACTCCATGGTACTATCATCCATGCGCTGCCGGTGATAAGCCGCATTCATCCATTGGCCATCAACAATACGGACCGATTCAAGTAAAAGGGACATAGACTTTATCAATTAATTCACGATATTCACTTTCTGCATCACTCTGTGCGGTAATTCCGCCGCCACTCCGGAAGAGCAAACCGTCGTGAGTTTGCTCTATAAAACGAATCATGACGGCGCTTTCGAGATTTTCTCCGTCAAAAATCCCGAATATTCCGGTATAGTAACCCCGATCATCCAGCTCTGCCTGCCGAATCAGATTCAACGTGGCATCTTTTGGCGCACCGGAAATAGAACCGGCCGGCAGCATCGAAAAGATAATCTCGCCCAAACGGGAATGATAATCCGCCGGCAAACACCCTGATATTTCAGAACTCACCTGCAACAACGTTTTGCCATTCGTTTCTACCCGTTCAATGTACCTGAACCTTGCCACCTCAACCTGATTGGCCACACGACTTAAGTCATTGCGAATAAGATCCACAATCGTATAATGCTCCGCCTTTTCTTTGGCATCATTCAATATCAGGTTTTCAGCGTCCGGTAGGGTTGCATCAATCGTCCCTTTCATCGGATAGGAGAAAATCTGCCCGTTTTTTATTTTCACAAAACACTCAGGAGAAAAACAGACGAATTTACCCGGCATATACAAACGATATGGCGCGTTGCTCCTTCCGAAAATCTCAGCCAGGGTAAGATTTGTATCAACATGCGTCGGAAAGGTGAGGTTTACCAAAAAAGAGTAGCCTCTCAGGATGCCTGTTTTTACAATATCAAATCCCTTTTTGTATCGTTCAAAAGAGATTGGCTGTTTGAGAAAATGAAATGGCTGTTCTGTATATGTATCAGAAGGAAGATATTCAAAACCCGGAATACTGTAAAAAAATTCCCCCGAAAGATTATCCAGCGGCAGGAAATGACAGTTTTCACCGGTAAAGTCTATAACGAACAAAAAAGGAGTTCTTTGCTGCCCGGCTTCATCCATCTTTTTAATCATTTCTTCGCTGTTCATCCGCTTTATTTTCCGACAAAAGTAAGCAAATTCAAAACACCCGGAAATATTTTCATTTCTAAAAAGCCTAATAACTACCCGCTTAGCACAAAAATAGATCATTTGCACAAAATATTCCAGCCAAACCATTGTGTATTCTAAAGAAAACTCCTATCTTTGCAACCGCAAACGAGAAATAACGGTGCCATAGCTCAGTTGGTAGAGCAAAGGACTGAAAATCCTTGTGTC
>JAUZOF010000683.1 GCA_030706585.1 Bacteroidota bacterium | reverse complement strand
TCGGTATGGTCTCCTTATCCAGATGACCTCGTTTTCCAGGCGAAATATGAGAAGTTTATCAAAGCTTTTGCCGCAAAATTTGACGATCCTGATGTGGTTGATTTCATCGATGGATACGGGCTTGGTAAGTGGGGTGAATCGCACACGGTGTTATACCTGAATACGGCCAACAGACAATCGGTTTTCGACTGGATCACAAACTTGTATACTGCCAGTTTTAAGAAAGTTCCCCTGGCAATCAATTACCACCGGTTGATCGGCTTACCACAGGAATGGGGAAGTCCCGATCCCAATACGATCACACTTCTGAATAGTGCGTTCAACAAAGGTTACATGTTGCGGCACGATGCGTTCGGCATGACCAGTTATTACCAAAGCTACGAAAAGAGTATCGTTAACCAGTGGTTTCCCACCCGCCCGGTCATTATGGAAGGCGGCTGGTGCGTAAATACCATGAACTATTCCGTAGACCCCCGTGGATACAAGACGGCTGCCGATGTACGCCAAGGTGAATACGATGATTCAAAGGCAGCACATGTCAATGTGATGGACTTCCGCGCCGGCGGAGAAGTGCAGTCGTGGTTCAAAGATGCTTATTCGCTGATAAATAGCTTTATAGCAGAAGGTGCATACCGTTTGTATCCCGACATGGTCTCACTGCCCGGGACGGTGACAAATAACACATCCGTTAAGATCGTGCACCGCTGGAATAATCTCGGCTGGGGTGTTTGCCCGAACAATCTGCCGCAATGGAATCAAAAATACAAGGTTGCCTTTGCGCTGCTGAGCAAAACCGACGATAGTGTGAAGTCCATCTTTGTCGATACTAACTCCGATCCATCCAAATGGCTGAAGGGAGCGCCTGTAACCTATGACTTCATCACTCAGGTCAAAGAAGTTCCGGCAGGGGATTACACCTGGGCTGTAGCTATAGTCGATGTTACCAGAAATAACGTTAAGGGGATTAATATTTCTGCAAAGTCAGACATTACCTCTTCGGGTTGGCTCAGGCTTTTTGACGTAACCGTAAATGCCTCGTCGACGGGCATGTGGGCAAACGACCTGACCGCTGATGACATAAAAGTCACAGCCACAGCAGAAGGAGTCGAACTCTCCGAGGCTGCGAAAGTAGAAGTTTTCAATATGCAGGGAAAGGTTGCTCTGAGTGAAGACAGTACCGTCTGGGTTAACCTGACGCCCGGCACATACATTGTCAAAGTGACTCAGGATTCAGGGAAAGTACATATCCGGAAAGTTATTGTGAAATAATATTTCCCGGGATATCATGAAATGTCTCTTCAGCAATCAGCTAAGGATATATAGTCTTTTACTGCTGTCTGAGGAGACATCTTTGATTCAAGGCCTCTTTGTATGGTTAATAAAAGGTAAATGCTGTCTTTCTGTGAGTGTTTTCCGCTCTTCACCGATATACAAATCAATAACGAACAAAAGAGACTAATGTCTGGGTGAGTTCTGCACTGCGGCGGAAAATGGCTGTTTCGGTTATTACAGCTTTCCGTAACATAGCGGAACAAAAACAGGACCAATATCAGTATCCGGCCAGACAGAGGAAGTATTTTCGGCCTGATACTGACCCTGTGATAAACGGGAGTTTGTGTGCACTACTCTGATTGTTAGCGTTTAATAATACTGAAAAGTGTGAGAAGGCAAAGCCGGCAATACTACGGAAACAATAGCTGAAGTATAAACCGGAAAATGGTTTATAGTATCAACTTTAAAACAAATACGAACATGAAAAATGACTGCACCCTTTATTATCAATGCGATCGCCCGCCTGAAATTCAGCATATGACGCTGCGAAGAACAAAAAAACAGATACTATTACTAACTTAAAATTATTATGCCTATATGAAATGTTTGTCAAGGAAAGTAAGATGGATACCTTCTAAGATTACAGCTGAATGTAAAGGGAATCTGAGCCGGAGGCTGTTGGCCTTTAGCTTGGTGTTTTGCTTTATTCTTGTAGTCAATGCTCAATCCGGCAAGCCGACTCCGGGTACAACAGCTAGGGGAAAAGGTGTTTCCGGAGTTGTCAGGGACAACTCCGGACAGTCGGTCATTGGTGCAATTGTGAAAATTAAGGACGGAAACAGTGGAACTGTGACCGATATCGACGGAAAATTCAATCTGCCGGGTGTAATTAAGAAGACACTGGTAGAGATATCCTATATGGGATATGAAAAGAAAGAGATATTTATCGAACCGGGAGTACTTGCCCGGATTACGCTGGAACCCAAAAGCCACCTGGTAAACGAAGTCGTGGTTGTGGGGTACGGTACACAGAAGAAGATCAACGTAACCGGATCGCTGGCTACCATATCATCG
>JAUZOF010000682.1 GCA_030706585.1 Bacteroidota bacterium | reverse complement strand
TTTAGTTTGTAAAAACGGGCTGAAGTCTTCAACCGCACCAATACGCCCGGAATAACAACCAAGACCAACGGCAGAATCAGGTACCAGCGAATCATCGAAAACATCCCCAGCATCACGAGCACTGCCACAAGTGATTTAGCCACCGATATGGATTCGTTGATGAGCTTCACCGGACGAAATCCGGCTTGCTGGACGGCACGGTGTATCTTGTTTTGCTCCTCAGGATTTTCATAATGGGAAAGCTCCAGCGATTCATGCTTCGAATGGAGCAATTCGTATATCCAGCGGGAGACCGAATGGTTGAGCTTTTCGGAGAAATAGCCTTTGATGCCGTTCAGCAGTGCATTTCCCATAAACAAAAATGCAGTCAGAGCCAGCAAAAGCAGCAAATGGAGGTTAGAGCCTTCCGCCTGGGTAGGTTGTGACAAAAAGTCAATCAACAGCTTGATGCAATAAATCACCCCGAGCGGAATGATTCCCTGCAACTGCGCCAATAAGGTATTTACGAAAATCATTTTGCGGGAATGGGTAGAAACCAGCCGCAAATTGTGCCTCAACGTATGAAAAGAGGTAGAATAATGGATAAACAAAAGCCCCAACCGGATTCGAAACCGGTTAACGGGCAACACCAGTCCGGGTAAATAACCCGACAACAAGCCTTGAAGAATCACCGTCAGGCTATCCAGCCGGCGGTTCTTCCCGTTTCGGGTAAAGGATTCCACTTTTCCAATCAATGCCTCCTCACGGAAAGGAGTATCGGTATGGCGGTTGTTGTCCCCTTTAGCGATATAAAAGTGGGTATTCTTTTTCTCAACGATTTTGACTAAGCGATGGGCAACCAGTTTTTTTGCAGAACGAAAGACGATGATATCGCCCGTGTACAAATCCTCCGGAGCGCACTTTTTGACAAATCCGATATCACCCGGTTTCAGGGTCGGATACATGCTGTACCCCTCCATCGTAAACGAAACGGTACGCCCTTCCTGCAAGAGGGAATCAGCGATTCCAACCAGCTCTTCGTGCCCCAATTCAGTCTTCATGCTCCAGGATATGGTGGACAATACTTTTGTCGGGCAAGAAACCCGTCTCATAGATAGCCGTCTGCATGCAAATTTCACTCATTACGCGAAGGTGGTTTTGCACAAACCGTTTGTCGTAATTATTCTGAATGCAGAAAGCCAGCACTTTGGAGATAGCCTTTGCTCCGGACACCCGCTCAATCTCATTTTTCAATGAATGGCGAATCAGATGCACCGAATGCAACGGCGCACGTTTGGGGATATCCCGGTAAAACATCGGCGTGTTATAGAAGTAAATTCCGTCAGTACATTTGCGGATAATCAGGCGGTCGTCATTTACCACCCGGGAACCATTCTCAGCCCATATCCGGGAGATAGTACTCTTTCCCCGACCGGAAAAACCGGTAAATATCCGGCCTTTCGTCCCATCAAAAATACCGGAAGCGTGAATCATCACCGCATCAGAATTCACCGTCAGATAGTACATCATAATCGGACCCATCGGATATTTCAATGGCATCAATTTGCCCTCTTCATTCGGCTCTGAGTAAATTTCCCATTGGGTAAACGACTCATCAAGCAGGGCAATCTGCTGAATATCCTGACCTTTTTGCGGTTCATAGATGGCAAATCCCAATCCGGACTCCATCTTGTATATGGAATAAAAACGTTGTTGCTGATTTTTTGCCTCAAACAAAAGCTCTTTACCGTCAATCAACTCATAGGGAATGCCCTTAAGACAGGTAATTTCAACATCAGGCTGCACCTCTTTGTCTGTTACAAAAAGGTCATAGCCCTCTTCAAGCTTAACCGGAAATTCAGAAGTAATTCGGATGTGAAAATCAGCGATGGATAGAATCATTGTTTACTGGAAATCTGTGGTGCGGAATTGTAATATTAAAGCATTTGTTCCAGACGGCCAAGAAAGGCTTCGATATCTTTGCGTGCCGTCTCCCGGTCAATCTCAAACTCTTGCACGACGATATTCTCCAACTCATCAACGGTGATGCCTTCCGAAATATTTTCCCAGATGAAACGTCCCGTCTCATTCATGGTAAAAAGTTTATTCATGTGAGCAACGCTTTCGGTCAAAGGCACCAAAACGAGTTCATCGCCGACTTCGCGCGCGACAAACTGAGATTTCGATTTATATATTCTCTCTAAGTTCATATTCTATCAAATAAACAGAGCCCCTGAAAACTCAGAGGCTCTGCAAACTTAGTGATTATTTGTTTAATATACGTATTTCAACGGGTTAGAAGTGGAATAATGCTACCCAAAATGCCTGAATCGAATCATTTCACAATCAGCTTTCCCGAGTAAACTACCTTCGATT
>JAUZOF010000681.1 GCA_030706585.1 Bacteroidota bacterium | reverse complement strand
GTCATAGAAAAAGTAAACTTCTGTTGGTTGATTTGCCGGTTTGCCGTTATAGGGTTGGATTTGTAAAAAATCTTTTGCCGGCTGAACCTGTTTGTACACATCCTCATCAAGTACACCGTCAATAATAAGCGGAGTGGAAATACGCATGGCTTCAACACTCTTCCTAACTTGTGCAAATGAGTTGGTAATAAATATAAATGCGATTAAAAGGCTTGCTAAAAATTTCATAAGTCATTTGTATCGTACGTAAAATAATAATCCGGATCTTTTCGGATTATTGAATAACGTAAACAACAGATTTTAGTTTTTTATTTTAGTCTGCAAAGATAAAGTAACTATCCAATAAATTAACCTTTAAGCGTAAAAAGATTAAGTTCAGAATTAAATATTGCCGTTTCAATTCAATAGTCCAAGAGTTCCAAGATTGAATGCTGACAGGTCTTCGACTCTGTCAGGTTTGCTTACGGTCTAACCGCTTATACCTACAAGGTTAATAAGATACACGCCATAAAACAAAAAGAGTTGCACAAGGATTGATTACCCTGAACAACTCATTTCTTTAATTCTTAGCTACTAACTGTTAACTAAATTAGTATTCCGCCGGCATTTTCAGTACTTCTTCGTACGTAAACACAGGACCGTCTTTGCAAACATAGGTTTTACCCACAGTGCAATGGCCGCATTTGCCTACCCCACATTTCATGCGATTTTCAAGTGTTGTATAGATATTGGCATTATCAAAGCCGTTTTTACTTAAGATCGGCATTCCCATTTTGATCAGGATTGGAGGTCCGGCAACAATAGCTACCGCATTATCGCTTTTAGGCGGATTCTGTTCCAGAACAGTCGGTACAAATCCAACTAATCCTTTCCATTCCGAAGTTTCGCCGCCCGGGTCTACCGTTACATAAAGCTTTACGTCACTCCGGATCGACCATTCCTCCAGTTCCTCTTTATACACCAGATCATTCACTGAGCGTGCCCCATAATAGATGGTTATATCGCCGAACTTCTCCCGTTGATCCAACAGGTTCCAGATCACACAACGCAAGGGCGGCAACGCAATACCCCCGGTAACAAAAACAATGTTTTTACCATACCATTCTTCGATTGGAAAGGTATTCCCAAATGGACCTCGCAGTCCGATGATGTCATTCAGTTCGCAGTTTGCCAATGCTTTGGTAACACGGCCGGTACTTCGGAATGTACATTCCAGGTAGCCTTCGCGGGTAGGAGAGGAGGCTATGCAAAAGGTGCTTTCACCTTCGCCAAAAACACCGTATTCGGCAAATTGCCCGGCTCTGAATGTGAATTGTTCGGCATCTTTTTCATCGACAAATTCCAACCTGTATGTCTGAACCAGCGGAGCTTCTTCAGTGATACTCGCTATGCGCATTTTATACGGGATATATTGATTTTTTGGTTCCATATTCAACTAATTAATCATTTATAGTTCACAATTCACAATTGCGAATTATTGGATACTTTTAAATTCTACTTAATCTCATTATTTGCAGTTAGCCTCTCTAAGTCCCCTATTGGGAATTTAGGGTTATTCATTGTGTCACACTTAAGATATTTTCAAAGATATTTAGATGGGCAGGACAAACCCGGATACAACGTCCGCAACCAACACAACTCACGATGCCGAGGTTTTCAACCGAGTATTGGAATTTGTGCATGAGTCGTTGACGGCGGCGCTGGGTTTGGTTCGTCTTTGGATTATGTCCTGAAGCATGCTTGGTGAACTGCCCGAATCCGCAAGCATCCCAACACCGCAAGCGTTGACCTTTATTCTGTGTTCCTTCGTCCTGGATATCGAAACAGGTACAGGTAGGACAGGAGAAAGCGCAAGCTCCACAACCAAAGCAACCCATCGATTCATTTTTCCATTCCGCACTGTCATAAGCTGTTTTGATACGTTCCTTGATTTCTGTTAACGAGAATTTAGTGTCTATTTTAGCCAGGTATTTCTCTTTACTTCTCTCTTCATTTACTGAGAATAAGGAAGCAGATAGATCAATTGCAGCTTTTCCTTTTTCAGTTATGACTTCCACGTATACATCTTCACCCATTGTAGTGAGCAATAGATCGCTTCCTTCCGTGCTACCGGGGGTCAGGCCCACCGAGGTGCAGAAGCAGGCATCATCAGCTTTGGCACAACTTATAGCAATCAGGGTGGTCTTAGCCTTGCGTGCTGCATAATAGACATCCGGATTTTCTTTCAAAAAGAATTCAGTCATATAGTTGAAAGCTGATCCATCACACGGACGAAGCCCCCAGACTATTGTTTCCGGGATATCGGTGATGGAATCTTTTATGTCAATGCCATCATCTGTCTTATTAAACGAAAATAAT
>JAUZOF010000680.1 GCA_030706585.1 Bacteroidota bacterium | reverse complement strand
TAATAGGTATTGTTTCTGGATATTGTTTCGCAGGTAATGCTGCGCTACTTGGCTGTTGTGACGTTATTATCGCCACGGAAAATTCCAACATTGGCATGGGCGGGCCAGCAATGATCGAAGGCGGGGGACTTGGCGTAGTAAGTCCGCAGGAGATTGGTCCAGTCGACGTACAGAAGCGAAACGGAGTTGTCGATATAGCGGTGACTGATGAAACGGAGGCAGTCGCTGCTGCAAAGAAGTATCTTTCATTTTTTCAAGGCCCTGTCGCACATTGGATGGCAGCGGATCAGCGCTTGCTTCGTCGGTTAATACCGGAAAATCGGCTGCGGGTTTATGACATAAGAGCTATCATTGAGATGCTTTCAGACACTGATTCTGTATTAGAACTGAGGCCACAGTTTGGCCTAGGAATCATAACGGCACTCATCAGAATCGAAGGGAAACCGTTTGGTCTGATTGCTAATAATCCAAAGCATTGTTCAGGAGCTATCCAAGCCCAAGATGCGGATAAAGCAGCCCGTTTTCTGCAACTTTGCAACGTTCATGGTCTGCCAATACTATCTTTAGTTGATACACCAGGATTTATGGTTGGACCTGATATAGAAGCAGAAGCTCAGGTTCGCCATGTTTGTCGCATGTTTATGATAGGATCCCATTTGAGGGTACCCTTCTTTACAGTCGTTCTTCGCAAAGGGTATGGGCTTGGTTCAATGGCAATGTCTGCTGGAAGTTTCCATGATTCCTTCTTTACTGCCTCTGGGCCATCCGGAGAATTTGGCGCTATGGGTCTCGAAGGGGCTGTCAGGCATGCTTACAGAAAAGAGCTGGAGTCCATCGAGGACCCGATTCTGCGTGATGCCACCTATAAGCGTTATATCGAGAAGTCCTATGAGACAGGGAAAGCGATTAATGTGGCCTCTTATCTGGAAATTGATTCGGTAATTGATCCGGCAGATACACGCAGGTGGGTTATGAGAGGGCTAAAGTCAGTTCCGCAAAATTATAAAAATAGGGAAAATGAGTTATTTATTGATACATGGTGAATGAAAGCAGAAGCTATCATTATGTCAATAATTACATAGGCCATCGTCGGTTTGAGACATGGCCTTTTTGACTACAGATTATCGAGTGTGCATGTATCACAGAGAACGGTAAAAGTTTCTGGATCCTTTTGACCAGAAAAATAGATTATTTTGTGGCAACGTTCGCAAACCACTTGGTAGGAATTTGAGGCCGTTTCAGGTATTCTGTTTGAGTTTAGCTTCGAGAGACTAACGGATTTAAGGGCTGTATTCATAATCTCCTCCTAATGATAGAAATAAATGATAAAGGGAGTATGGGTCAATTACGTCTAACTTATACAATGGTAGTGGATACCATGCTAAAGCAGAGGCAGTTGCCCTATGTTTTGACTGAGGAAGGCCAAAAAAGAGTGCATGGTATTTGTCCTAATATTCAGATAGGTTATAACATGGTTATGAAGTTTACATATGGAAGTAATGAGGGGGGATAGGATTATATGAAAGGTAGACAAGGAAAACTTAAAGAAGGAAAACAAAATATCAGCTTAGTGAAGTATTTAGGCAAAACATTATCTATGGTTGTTCCTATGATTTCCACGATGGGACTCATCATTATTTTTCTGATGCAGCTTAATACGACTAAATCGATTATTTTATTTCTGTGTTTTCTACTTTCAGGCGTAATCACCGGGATTTTTGCTTCCTTTAAAAACTATCAAAAATTCTTAAAGCCTATCTATGTAATGGAACAAGGAATTATTCAGGTAGCTCAAGGGGATTTAACACAACGAGTTAAGATAATGAAAAATAGTGAGGTCGAAGAACTAGGGCGAGCCTTTAACCAAATGATGGAGAATTTCAATGGTATTATTTCGGATATTCGCGAGATGGCCAATTCCTGGGTAATATCATCCGAAGAATTATCGGCCAGCTCAGAAGAAGTAACTGCTACGAATAGTAGCGTTGCCAATCAGACGAGCCAAATGGCCTTAGAGGCTCGGGATCAGGCCCGTACACTTCAACAGATGAAAACAATGGTAACTGAACTCGCGAATGCTGCTCAGACCATTGCTGAAAGAGCACTGTCCGTTTCTCGAGAGGCTGTGAAATCCGAAAAATATTCTAAAGAAGGTTTAACTAAGCTTTCTGTCATTGTGTCCACGATGGAGGAAACGAATGAATCCGTGCACAACTCTGTGCGGACGATTGAAGATTTAGCTGATCAATCGAATCGTATCGGTTCGATCACTGAAACGATTGCCCAAGTGGCGAGGCAAACAAATCTTTTAGCACTCAATGCCGCGATAGAGGCTGCTCGTGCAGGGGAACACGGAAAGGGTTTTGCTGTTGTTGCTGAC
>JAUZOF010000068.1 GCA_030706585.1 Bacteroidota bacterium | reverse complement strand
AAATATCAATACCATGAGTACTTCGTTTTTCAGACTTATTTTTAGAATGTTTTTTTGGATAAGAACAGTCAATGTCTACATTGCATGATAGACTCTTCCATCCAATATATTTAAGAATTTCTGATGCTAATTTTTGACCATCATTACCTGATCTTACAGATTTTTCTCCCATAATAATTTGTCTTTTTTGTGGATATATTGAATGTTAGTAATGAATTAGTTAATGTAGTTAGTAATAATGGGACAACTAATTACATCCCTCAAATTTAAAAATAAAAATTAGTATATTGTCTAGTGTCTAACTTGATAATTATATCTTTAGTAGGTAAATCGAAAATTGGCGGGATGAAACAACTCATCCCGCCAAATTATTAGACAAAATCCTTTTCATTATTTCCCGTCACTGCTACCACTACCATTTGTAGTACTCTTATCACCTTCATCATCATCGGAATCCTTAGGATGAGATGAAGTACAGGAAACCTCATACCGGTTGTACAGCACCTTGTAAAGAGCAATCCACACCGGATCTTCATCGGCCTGGCCTTTGCTGTCAACCCATTTGAGCAAACTGGAAAGGCTTTGGATAAAAGGCTCCCGGTAGTAGGTTGCAGAACCGGCCTCTTTATTCTCCATCTTGGTGGTCTTTGTATCCCGGTAGTTTTTATCAGCCGCTTTGGTTAATAGTTCTAATTTGTCCGTAGCATCTTTCAATGACAGCTTTTGCACGGCGTCGGCATTTTCGGGCAAGCGAAGCTTGGTAATCGCTTCGTTGATCCGGCTCGCCTGGTCGCCGATTTTCTGACGTTGGAAATATAGACAGAGCGGTTTGAGCCATTTGTTGATTTGAATGGCTGCCGCTTTGATGTCAGCAATTGGTGCATTGGTCGAACCTTCAACATAATTACCGATAGCAATAAAATCTTCGTCCCGCATCTCTTTACATTCAGCCATTGTCGATCCATTTACGGGATTGCGCTGGATAGCCGTGTTGAGGTCGGTCAGTGCCTTTATCACGTTTTGATACTTGGAGTGGGAGGTAATAACCTCTGCCACATCCGATTCACTCACATCATTGATGATCATCTGGCCACAATTGGAGAGCCCCCTGTTACTCATCAATCTAAATTTGTAATACTGCATAGCAATATGATTTATAGATAAATAAAACCCTCCGCGAAAGCAGGCTACACATATTAGTGTATAACCCCGAAACTGAAATATCAGAGCATTGATCACCTCATCGGATCAGCCGGAGGATTTACCAACCGATGAAGTGACCTTTGCGAAGCATATAACAGACTACTTACAGAGCAAAGGTTGTTCTTTGCTGAGGGCAGAAAGCAACCTACGAGTCGTAAGTAGTATAATGTCGCGAAACATTGGCTTACTTACGAGACCAAGGTTGCACATTGTTCTTTGCAGTGTGCAACTTACGAGTCGTAAGTAGTGTAATGTTATGAAACAATGGCTTACCAACGAGACTAAGGTAGCACATTGTTCTTTGCAGTGTGCAACCTACGAGTCGTAGGAGGTCCATTGTTGAGGAATGATGAACCTCAAAGGGGACGAAAAATCTCAAAGCTGAGTGCTTTTAAGTTGCTTCTATCCCATAAGAGATAAACATTACCTCTGTCAGATACATTTATGGAGGATAAGTCCTTTTTCGTTCGGAAAGGCCGGCTAGGATAAAATCGTCATAGCCCGTCCGAACGGAATGGACATTCCACTCCTGATCAGCAATAAAATAGTTAAAGGGTTAAATAGCCATATACCTATATGAGGTATCGTATTGAAAAGAAAAATAATGAAAGGCCAATGATTTTATGGCTTTGCTTAATGTGTGATTGCCTTTCATTGCAAATTAAAACAAATAAATGTAATTGTGCAAGAGGTCTAATCGAAAATATTATGCAGGGATGAAAAATTATTTTCAGGAATAATTGTTCTAAATGGAATAAAAAAAGGACGAATCTCACGATTCGTCCTTTCCGGTGCAGAAATTAAGGTAATAAGTTGCTAAACGATTACTCTACTGCTATATTTTTATAGTTATTGGCTCGTTATAATGCTGTAAAAGTGGATATAGATAAAAAAGAGTGGATTTATTTTGTACAGAAACAGGCTGATTCATGGATTTGTAGTAATAATGTCATGATATTGATATGCGAATAATAGAACTTTGAGGCAAAATTGATGAATTACAGGATGTTGAAAAGGGATTTTTCTTGACTTTAGTGTCCCTTATCGAATAAACAAATAAATAAAATGAAAAGATTAGTAGTAGTTCGCCATGCCAAAGCTGAAAAGACTCAATTCGGGCAGACGGACTTCGACAGGGAATTGACAAACCAGGGAAAGATTGATGCGCGGCAGGTAGCTTCAAGGTTACAGTCGGAAAATGTGTTACCGGAATTAATTATCTCCAGTCCGTCGTCCCGCGCTTATCAGACGGCAAAAATACTCGGAGATGTTTTCGGGATAGACAAAAAGCAGATTGTGCGCAAAATTCTGCTTTATGATGATATTGAGACAAAGAAGGTAATCGCTTTGCTGAAAGAGGAGGCCAAACATGTTGACACACTCTTTCTGGTCGGGCACAATCCGGTGCTTCAACGAATGATACATGAACTGACCGACGATTTTCACGGACACCTTTGCACCTCTGGTGTGGTTGTGATGGATTTTAAAGTGGAACGATGGAGCCAGATTTTGCGCACCAAAGGGGAGCTCGTCTTATTTGAAACCCCATTGACTGAGAATTCCGATAATGAAATGAACCCCGGATTGTAGTATAAGGCTGCATTTCAATCGATTTATGTTGTAGAATATATATATTGGCACTGCATGGCATGAACAATTTCTTTAGTTTTGCCAATGAGACATTAAGACACACAATAGAGAATAGTTTCACAAAGTTTACTGACCTATTGTTCCAAAATGCAGTTGTTATGGTAAAAAAGATATTCCTCCTCGGTGGACACGATCTGGAGATGGCCGAGATTAAACATATTCTTGACGAACGCAAAATCAAATATTTCGATGCCGGGTTATCTTGGGAAAATGCTCAGCTGGCAAACTATCGCGACGAGCTCGAAGAGTATGCCGATGATCCCATGTATGTGATTTATGGGGTAGAGCTTCGCGAAGAGAGACCGGTGATGATTCCGCTCAATTACTACCGCGTGCGCCATCACAATGAGTGCATTAACATGCCGACGTCGCTGGAACAGGTGGCGCTGTTGCTTGATTATCCGTTGACTGATCGTCAGAAATACATTGCGGCGAATGACCGCGGCTACATACCTGCCATGCAGGCTGCCGGTGCTTCGCCGGAAGAGATTGCCGAGATTCGCCGTCTGGATCAAATGGAGCAGGGTATTACCCAAATCGACATCGACATGGCCGAGCAGGCGATTCTGGAGAAGGTAGTGGACGGTGGCGTTACCATTGTGAAGTCACTGACGAAACGTTTTACCTCCATTTGCGACCGCATGTTCCCGTACAACCGACTGATTGTCTATTGCGAAGACGAACTGGTCTATTACGGGGAAAAGATGATGAACGTAGCTAATAATTTTACCTCTCAGGTGATGACGGGCAATGCCTACTACGGGGGAGGTAAAGAGGGTTACTTTAGCATTAAGCTGCAATCGGAGAAAGACCGGACTGCTTACCTCGATGAGATACTCAATCTTGTAAAATAATCAAACAAAACGCCCGACGGATGATGAATCTGCCGGGCGTTTTCGCTATTCCGGGATATTGGGGTTCTCGATTTGTAAGTCGCCCGTCCCTTTTGCAAACGTAACATTCAGGAAAACGATGCAATCCGCTTTTGATTCTATGAATTGTGTCTCTCCGGTATCCCAAGAGAGGATAGCATTCAAATCATCCTGCAACTCTTTCAACCTACATTCTTCCACTTCAAGTAATAAACTCATTGCAATATCGGAGAATCGCTGAAAGTTCAGTACAATAGCGTACCGATCGACTATTCGAGTGATGTCGCTAATGGCTTGAATGCGTTCTTCGTGGCTGATGGCTGTCCAGTAGTGGCGGTGCATTAAATTCGTGTTTTTTCAGCCAAACTTAATAGCTTTTGCTTCCAATCATCTCGATTTATATATGAATGAGAAGATTTTACTTTGCAGAACTTTTGTATTTGGCAGGCATATTTATTATCCAGATTATCAATTAAAAATTCCAATATATCCAAACGGTTGGTAAGGTATAACAATCCATCATATTCGTATATGTCATTTTCCGGATATTGAATTATCATTTTTTGAAAAGCAAACAAGAATAGATTCTTATCTATGTCGAATAATTCGGTTGGTATTACTCTATTAAAGAGTGGTTGCTTGTCATAATACAATTTGAGCAAGTTGTAGTCATCTTCTTGATATGTATTTATAACAGTTTTGAGGAATGAAAATGAGAGCATATTATAATCGTTTCTCTTTATGCATTCTAATAATTGGTTGCGAATAAATTCTTTTTGCGATTTACTTCCATATAATTCAATTAATTCACTGGCAATTTCAGGTTTATCATTTAGGATAAGTTGGTCTATAAATGACGTTTTCTTTTCTGTATTAAATTCTGAAACGATATTCTTTAAATGTTTTATCGCTTCAATACCCCCATCTTTATCATCTTTATGGCTTTTGATGAATTCTTTCCACCAAATAGCAAATTCAAGTTTTTCCATCGGGATTCTGTTTTTATTTAATTCAATTGCTTTGCCTGTTAGCACCTTCGCGTTCAATCTAATTCTCAAAACTCCGCCTTCCTCTCCACCTTCACCACATCACCCGTAACCGGATGCACAAACTCCAGATACTCCGCATGCAAATAGAGTCGTTCGGCCTTTCGTCCGTAGAGTTCATCGCCGACAATGGGAACGTTGAGGCCCAGCGGGTGAGCGGCATGGACACGCAGTTGGTGCGTGCGTCCGGTGACGGGGGTGAATTCGATGCGTGTATGTTGCGCGGTACGTTCGAGTACACGCCAAAGGGTGAGCGCCGGTTTGCCATTTTTCCTGTCCACCATTTGACGGGGACGGTGATTGTAATCGGACGCCAGCGGCAGGTCAATGCTGCCTGCATTTTCCTGAATGAGACCATCGAGCAGAGCGATATACCGCTTCCTGATGCTGCGTCCTTTGAATTGCGCTTGCAGGGATTTGTGCACCTCCTTCGTTTTGGCAATCAGCAGCAATCCCGAGGTGGACATATCCAATCGATGGACGACCAGTGGCCCGGTTGCATCGGGATAACGCTCACGGATGCGTTGATAGGCGGAATCATGGGATGATTTGCCCGGCACGGAGAGCAATCCCGACGGTTTATGGATGATGAGCAGGTAGTCGTCTTCGTAAAGAATCTCAATCTCGGCATTTAGAGCCGTGGTTTGTCGTTGAGGGTCGGTATCTAACTCCATCCCCTGCAACATGTGCCCCAATATCGGTTCGCATTTGCCCTTACAGGCGGGATAAAAGAGCCCGTGGCGACGAATCTCCGTCTTAGGCGAATCCCCCCACCAGAATTCCGCCATAGCGATGGGTTTCAGTCCGTGAAGAAAGGCGTATTGCAACAGCTTGGGTGCGGCGCATTCACCCGCACCGGCAGGAGGAGTCTTCTGTGCCGTTTGGGCAAAGATATAGCAAAGCCCTTTGGCTTCCCCCTTGCTGTTAAGCATCTGGAAACTGTCGAATAGTTTCTGTTGCAGCGCCGCCGATTTGGCTTTGCGTTCGGCTTTGAGCCGCTCGATTTCAGTATGGAAAATGGTAGCCTCTTGTTGAAGTTCCGCCAACCGATTTTGCCACCGTTTTTCCAGCCGCTTGTATTCCGCTTTCTCAAACTGGCTTACGCGCACCATTTCCGCCAACTCATTTTCACTTAATGAGGGATGGCTATTTCGACGTTCCTCCCGTGCTGCTTTGTTGGCTTTGAGCAGGGCTTTTTGTTCGGCCAGTTCGGCCTTTGCCCGATGCGTTTCTTCTTTCAACGAAGCCTGACAAGCGAGGTATTCCGGTGCATGTGACAACTGGCGAATGCGGTGATTAATGGCCGTAATCTCGCGCTCTTCCACCTTGAAGAAACCATCCTTTTGCAACAAATCAAACACCGGCGGTACAAAATATTCATGGTCATTCCATCCGGCCAGATTGCCCGAGAAAGCAGCCAGAAAGCCCAGTTCTCCCGTGTCGGTTTGCACCACAAGCACCCCAAACATTTTTCCCTCGCTCAACTCTTCTGCCCAATCGGTTCGGGTGCGCAAGTAATCCTGCACCTCCCCGCTGGCCATCACGCACAGGGTATGCGGCGTGTAGTTGAACGGATAGGTAAACTTCTCCGGCAATGCAAGGGCATCCGTCGGATGTTTGAAAAAATGAAGAGGATGTGGGGCCATTGCTTATTGATTTCTGCCTCAAAAATACGAATTATTGGCACACGGATGACACGGATTATGCTGCTGCATTTTGCAGAATGTTGGTTGGAGTCAATTTCAACCTTCTGCATTTTGCAGCGGGTTGTCTGAGATGCTATTCTTGAATCTGCAAAATGCAGAAGGTCGAATGACATGCAATTTGCCTTTCTGCATTTTGCAGATTCATGAATGAGAACCGATTCAGGCTTCTGCGAAATGCAGAGGCTTGGTTGAGGGGCTATTCCGGTTTCTGCATTTTGCAGGAGGTTGATTCAATAGTATGCGGAGTTTCTGCAAGTTGTAGAAATCCCGTTTAGCATTTCGTCAATGCTCTACGTTTTGTAGAATGCAGAATGAGTGGTGATTCTACCATCTACATTTTGTAGAGGCTTGTCGAGGTCTTGAGTGAAGGTTCTACATTTTGTAGAATGTTGAATGGGACTTATTTCAATGCTCTACACTTTGTAGAATGCTGAACGAATAGTCATTCGACCATCTACAATTTGTAGGAGGTTGAATGAGGGGAATTTCAGGGTTCTACATTTTGTAGGAGGTTATTTTGCTTTTAGGGAAGAGTCTACATGAAATCACTATCAATCCAAATCAACCAATGGTTTCCAAGCCCCCATACTTCAATAGAATTTGGATATTTCTTATAATAACCTTTCTTTGTTTGAATAGTATCCTCGGTTGTTTGTGTTAAGTATAAAGTTCCTATGGGATATTCGGTCCAATTGGTTAGATATTCAACTTCTAATCCAGAAGATGTCTTTTCTAAAGATAGTTGGACAATTCCTTTGAGCTTGAGTTCTGAAGACAAAGAAGCTTTCAACTTATCGAGGGTGATTTGTTTACCTAAATGAGCATTAACATAACTGTCATTTAAAACAAGCTGATTAATGCGATTCCATTCCCCACGCTGATTAATAAAACACTCAATCTTTTTTGCAACTAATGCTTTTCTCTTTTTGGGGTAGTTAGCGCAACTGAAAAGTGTTGCAGTTAAACAGAAAAGGAGTAGTGTCTTTGCCAGATATTTCATAATTAGAAATGGTATTGAATTATAATATTTTTCCCGCATTCCGCTGAATTCCGACAAATCCCGTCCGCTTAATCGGTGAATGACGGAAGTGTTGACGGAAATCCTCTTCGGTGAGGCTTTGCCATTTAGCCAAATCATATTGGAGAAAGTCAGAGGAAGGGAGGAATTCCGGTGTCTGATGCGGTTGCGCGAAACGGTTCCACGGGCAGACCTGCTGACAGATGTCGCAGCCATACAAGCGGTTGTGCAGCGTTTCGATCTCGGGTGAAAACTCCCCTTTCTTCTCGATGGTGAGGTAGGAGAGGCATTTGCGGGCATCAAGTTTGTGTTTTGACAATGCTCCGGTGGGGCAGGCATTGGCACAGCGGGTACATTTGCCGCAATGCGATTCGGTATAAGGCTCGTCGTAAGCCAGTTCGATGTTGAGGATTAATTCGGAGAGAAAAAAGAAGGAGCCTTTGCCGGGAATAATCAGCAGGTTGTTTTTGCCAATCCAACCCAGTCCGGCGCGTTTCGCCCAATAACGTTCGAGCACGGGAGCCGAGTCCACGAATGCACGACCTTCCACCGGCTCTATGTCGCGGTGGATAAACTCCATCAGGGCAAAAAGTTTTTGCTTGATCACCTCATGGTAGTCTTTGCCATAAGCATAGTAGGAGACTTGGGGTAGGTGGGGGGGCTGTTTTTCTTGTGGAAAATAGTTGTGGGCAAATACGATGACCGACTTCGCGCCTTCGACCAGCAGGGTCAGATTACAACGTTTGTCAAAATGGTTGGCCATATAGCCCATTTCGGCGTGATTTCCTTCTGTCAACCACTGGGAGACACGTTCGTGCTCTTCTCCCACATCGCCCGCGGGGGCAATTCCACAGCAGTCGAAGCCCAATCGCAGCGCCTCCTGCTTGATAAGTGCCGATTTTTCGGAAAGGGAAAGCGCCACCGGTCAGAGTTTAGTGCGGTATTTGCTCTCCTCGCCGTCTTCGAGGATGTTGAGATAGCTCTGGTAACGCGATTCGCTGATGAAATGCTTTTCTACCGCTTCTATTACGGCGCAACCCGGTTCGTGACGGTGGGTACAGTTATTGAAACGGCATCCTTCCGAGACTTTGAAGATTTCGGGGAAATAGTGAGCCACCTCTTCCTGTTTGAAGTCAATGGTGCCGAATCCCTTGATGCCCGGCGTGTCGATGATGTAACCACCGGTCGGCACTTCAAACATTTCGGAAAATGTAGTGGTGTGCATTCCCTTGTGGTGGTAGCCTGAGATGTCGCCGGTTCGGGCTTTTACGCCGGGGATTAAAGCGTTTATCAACGTGGATTTACCCACGCCGGAATGGCCTGATAGCAACGTGATTTTACCGTTGATATCCTCTTGCAGCTCTTTGATGCCTTCGCCAGTCAATGCCGAAACACGGAATGAGGGGTAGCCGATTGTCCCGTACAGGTGAATCAAAGCCTCGGCATATTCCTTGTCTTCTTCATCGAGGGTGTCGAATTTGTTGATGACCAGTTTCACCGGGATGCGATACGCTTCGGCAGAAGCGAGGAAGCGGTCGATGAAAATAGTGGAGGTCACCGGATCATGTAGCGTAACAATTAGGTAGGCCTGGTCGAGATTTGCAGCCAGGATATGCGACTGTTTGGAGAGGTTGGAGGCTTTGCGGATGATGTAATTCTTCCGCTCCTCAATCTCATGAATGAAGGCTGTACCCTCGTTGTTGATGGTAATGGCAACCCGGTCGCCAACCGTAATGGGGTTGGTGCTGCGAATGCCTTTTAACCGGAAGCTTCCTTTGATTTTACATTCAATCAGCCGGTTGTCATCGGTCTTAACCTGATACCAGCTACCGGTGTTTTTAATAACGAGTCCTTTCATTCTTCGAGTGCAATTAAGTAGATAAAACAAAGACGCCAATTCGCAGACCGTTACCAGCCTTTGCGCTTTAGCGTCTTTGCATTTTATATAATGTAAATGACCGGATTACACAGTCATGATTTCTTTTTCTTTGGCAGCGTACAGCTCGTCCACTTTTTTGATGTAGCGGTCGTGAATTTTCTGAACATCAGCTTCAGCATCTTCAGCCAAACCTTCTTTAATCAGTTTTTTCAATGCTTCGATAGCATCACGGCGAGCATTACGAACACTCACTTTCGCGTGCTCAGCATCTTGTTTTGCCTGTTTTGCCAATATTTTACGACGCTCCTCTGTCAATGGAGGAATAGCCAGACGAATGATTTCACCGTTATTGTCAGGCATGATTCCCACTTCCGAGTTGATGATTGCTTTTTCAATCTCACGAAGCATGCTTTTTTCCCATGGCTGAACTGTAATGGTGCGGGCATCAGGGGTAGATACAGTTGCCACATTGCTTACAGGTACGTGCGAACCGTAATATTCAACTTTCACGCCGTCAAGCAATTTTGGATTGGCTTTACCGGCACGGATGTGGTCCAGAGTCTCTTCGAGATACATCACCGCGTGTTGCATCTTCTCTTCAGCGTCGTTCAGGTGTTTTTTTACATCAACCATGATTACGGATAGTTTTTTGAGTTATGAGTTTTGCGTAATTATTTACAATTGGGGTGGCAAATAACAGTAATATAACAAGTTGGGTCTGTTATTTAGCCGAACAAAATTAGTGATTTTATCAGAAACCGACAACTGTCCCGATATTTTCGCCTGACATCACCTTCTTCAGGTTGCCCACGGTATCCATATCAAACACGATAATCGGCAGTTTGTTTTCCTTGCAAAGGGTGGTTGCGGTCAAATCCATCACCTTCAATCCACGTGCATAAATCTCGTCGTAGGTGATGAAATCGAATTTGGTTGCAGACGGATCTTTCTCGGGATCAGCAGTATAGATGCCGTCCACGCGGGTACCTTTCAGCATAACATCAGCGCCGATTTCCACACCACGAAGGGCCGAAGCCGTATCGGTTGTAAAGAATGGGTTGCCTGTACCGCCGGAAAGGATAGCGATTTCACCGTGACTCATCGCTTCGATGGCTTTCAGGTTGCTATAATGTTCGCCAATCGGATACATTGGGGTCGCGGTAAAAATACGTGCCGGTTGGCCGATAGCAGTCAGAGCAGAGCTCAATGCCAGACTGTTGATTACGGTAGCGAGCATACCCATCTGGTCGCCTTTTACACGGTCGAAGCCTTTGGCCGCACCGCTTAATCCACGGAAGATATTTCCCCCGCCGATTACGATGCCAATCTGGATTCCCATCGCTGAAATTTCCTTAATTTGCTCTGCATATTCATTGAGACGGAGTTCGTCAATACCGTATTGTTTTTCGCCCATCAGCGATTCTCCGCTGAGTTTCAGTAAGATTCTGTTGTATTTAGCCATGTCATTTTTGTTTTCGGCAAAAATACTCATATTTTTCCATCTCTTAAGGTGTGCATTTGATTTTCTGAAAAGAGGTTATAAGGCGAATGTGCATTTAAACGTTATCTTTATCTTCCAGTCATAGCAAATGCGCGTAAAACTATTAAATTTGCAGCAATATGAAATTTGTAACCAAAGTTTGATACGTGGAATACAACGAACTGGAGATAATCAGACAACTTCAAAATCCGGAAAAGCAACGACAGGCTTTTGCGAAGGTTGTGGCACGTTACAGCGAAAAGCTTTACTGGCAGATTCGGAAAATGGTGATTTCTCATGACGATACGGACGATGTGTTGCAAAATACCTTTATGAAAGCCTGGGTGAATATTGAAAGCTTCCGTGGAGAATCAAAACTTTCTACCTGGCTTTACCGCATTGCCATCAACGAAAGCATTACCTTTCTGAATAAACAGAACAGCCATGGTACAGTTGAGATGGATGATACCGAAAGTTATCTGGCGAACAAGCTGGAAAGCGACGACTGGTTCGATGGTGATGAGTTGCAGATGAAATTACAGAAAGCCATTCTTCGTTTACCCGAAAAACAAAGACTGGTATTTAATATGCGTTATTTTGATGAGATGAAGTACGAGGAAATGTCAGACATACTCGGCACTTCCGTAGGGGCGTTGAAAGCCTCTTATCATCATGCCGCCAAGAAAATTGAAGATTTTATGACAAAGGACATTTAAACCTTTCAGTCATTGAGTAGTCTAAATATCGAATTTTGAGAAGTTATGAAGAATCTGGAAGACATAAAAAAGCAATACGGAAACGCTCAGCCTTTTAAGGTCCCGGAAAATTATTTTGAGCAATTCAATTCCAGAATGATGGAATCATTGCCCGAAAAGGAGATTAAAAAGGAAGAGAAAGTTCCCGTTTATTCACTCTGGAACCGTGTGAAACCGATGTTCTACATGGCGGCAATGTTGGCTGTTGCTTTCTGGTCTGTTGAGCGGTTGACCAATGACCGTTCCGGTTCGGCTCCTATACCTGTAACCGCAGGTGTAAATGAACCTTCAAATGATGCCGTTACCATGAAGTTGGCGATGAGCGTCGATGAATATTCTCTTTGCGAATATATGAGCGAAGACCAATAGTAACAAAGAAATTTCTATCTCTATTTATAATGAAAAGAATCTATCTGTTTTTTATTTTGGTTTTGATGGTGAGCTTGCAAGGTTTCTCTCAAAACGAAAAGAAGGATGAACATCACCCGTTAGATGTTGATAAATTTAATGCTCAAAAAATGGCGTATCTTATTCAGGAGGTGGGCATAACACCTGAAGAGGCAGCGAAACTTTTCCCTCTATATAATGAAATGCAGGAAAAGCGTTTCAAAATGATGAAGGAAACGATTGACAAAGTAAGAGCCTTACGCAAAAATCAGAATCCTAAAGACGAAGAGTGTCTGTCGCTTCTTGACGAGCTGCTGAATAAGCAAGTCTGTGAGGCGAATATGGAGAAAAGCTACTACCAGAAATTTAAGAAAATACTTTCACCACAGAAAGTGCTCAAGCTAAAGCAGGCAGACTTCCGTTTCGCGCGTGATGTCTTGCGTAAAAATGACCAGCGAAAGCCCGATGGAAAAAAATAAACGAAAAAAGAAGCGAATCCGAATTTGGGTTCGCTTCTTCGTTTTATGAACCATTTTGAACTACTATAGAAATCAGTTGATTGATTTCCCCTCCATTTACAGGAATCTATTTTTCTCAAAAAAACTTCGGAAAAAGAGTCTCCATTTCAGGGAAATTTATATTTTTGCTTTTAATAGTTAATGCCGATATAGCTCAGTCGGTAGAGCAACGCATTCGTAACGCGTAGGTCGCCGGTTCAAGTCCGGCTATCGGCTCAATAAGCATCTTGATTTTAGCACGAAGACATATTCGATGACCCTGGTCTCAATGATGGCTTCGTGCTTTTTCATTTTCAGTCTTT